>NZ_CDRNDK010000120.1:0-15077 GCF_977012225.1 Planomonospora algeriensis
GGCCGGGGCCGCTGCGGGGCGGCCGCCCTCACCCGGCCGGGGTCCGGTCCACGAGCAGGTGGGCGTAGTACGCGCTCAGCCGCTCGCGGGAGCGGGACGCTCCGGCCTCGGCGCCGTGGGCGTGCGGGGCGTCCATGATCTCCTCCCTGGTGGGGGAGACGTGGACCGTGCGCTCGATCGGGTCGACACGGGTGATCAGGCCGGCGGGCAGCAGCGTGCTCCTGTCGGAGATCCATGATCCGGTGTCGATGACGATGTAGCTGTCACCCGCCATGGTGCTCTCCTCCTCCACCGGGCCGATCTCCCCGTCGGGGCCCTGCACCTCGAAGCCGATGAGGTCCAGCGAGCGGTCGCCGCCGTAGACGTCCGGGCGGTAGTTCCACAGGTTCTCGTTCATCATGATCGGGCTCTTTCCTGTCAGGGGACGGGCATCGGCGGCTCGTCTACCCGCCCAGGTGAGAGCAAACAAACCCGTGGAACGGCTCGCGGTCCGCTGCCGCACCCGGATGATCGGCGCCCGGGACCGCCGCCCGGGGCCCGTTCCGGCCTGCCGCCGCCCGCGGTACGGCGGGCGGGACGACCCTGAGGGGCGACCCTGGCTTGTCCCTGATCTCGGCCCGCGGGACCGCCGCCCGGCCCCGCCGCGGCCTACGGTGGGCACATGGGACGAATTCTGCTGATCGTGGCGGCCGTGGTGCTCGCCTTCTTCCTGCTCGGCTCGGTGCTGGGCTTCCTGTTCGGCCTGCTGAAGTGGGCCTGATCATCGGTCTGGTGGCCGTGGTGGGCATGTTCGCGGCCAAGCTCTTCCGCTCCTCGAAGGTCCGCGGCTGACGCCGGCCGGGTGACCGCCGGGGGCGGGCTCCGCCGAGGGGCCGTCCCCGGCGGGCGGGGTCACCCCTGGCGGTAGCCGTCCAGGAACCGGCCGATGCGGCCGATCGCCGCGTCCAGGTCGTCGGCGTGCGGCAGGGTGAGGATGCGGAAGTGGTCGGGGCGCGGCCAGTTGAAGCCGGTGCCCTGCACGACCTGGATCTTCTCGCGCAGCAGCAGGTCCAGGACGAACCGCTGATCATCGACGATCCTGTGCACCTCGGGGTCGAGGCGGGGGAACGCGTACACCGCCCCCTGCGGTTTCACGCACGAGACGCCGGGGATCCGGTTGAGCCTCTCCCAGGCGAGATCGCGCTGCTCACGCAGGCGCCCGCCGGGCAGGACCAGGTCGGTGATGCTCTGCCGGCCGCCGAGCGCCGCCTGGACGGCGTACTGCGCGGGGGTGTTGGGGCACAGCCGCATGGAGGCCAGCATGGTCAGGCCCTCCAGGTAGTCGCGGGCGTGCTCGCGCGGGCCGGAGACCACCAGCCAGCCGGAGCGGTAGCCGGCCACCCGGTAGGCCTTCGACAGCCCGGAGAAGGTCAGGCACACCAGGTCGAGGGCGAGCGCCGCGACGTGGTGGTGGACGGCGTCGTCATAGAGGATCTTGTCGTAGACCTCGTCGGCCAGCACCATCAGGCCGTGCCGCCGCGCCAGGTCGAGGATCCCCTCCAGGACCTGCTTCGGGTAGACGGCACCGGTGGGGTTGTTGGGATTGATGATCACCACGGCCCTGGTGCGAGCGGTGATCTTGGCGGCCATGTCGTCGAGGTCGGGGTACCAGCCGGCCGACTCGTCGCACAGGTAGTGCACGGCCCGCCCGCCGGCCAGGGTGGTCACGGCCGTCCACAGCGGATAGTCCGGGGACGGGACCAGGACCTCGTCGCCGTCGTCGACCAGGGCCTGCACCGCCATCGAGATCAGCTCGGAGACGCCGTTGCCGAGGTAGACGTCGTCGACGTCCACGTCGGGCAGGCCGCGCTCCTGGTAGTGCTGGGCCACCGCCCGCCGCGCGGGCAGCACGCCCCGGGAGTCGGTGTAGCCGTGGGCCTTCGGGAGCATCCGGATCATGTCCTGGACGATCTCCTCGGGCGCCTCGAAACCGAACAGCGCCGGGTTGCCGGTGTTCAGGCGGAGCACGCTGTGGCCCGCCTCCTCCAGGGCGTCGGCGTGCTCGACGACCGGTCCGCGGATCTCGTAGCAGATCCCGTTCAGCTTGCTCGACTGCCTGAACTCCATGCGGTGGTCTCCCGATCCGTGTCCGCGTCTCCGCCGTCTGCGGTGTTACTTGGTTCTACCAAGTGAGCACTTGGAAAGTCCAACCGTTAGAGTGGCGGCATGCCACGACGGAGCTACGACCAGTACTGCGCCATCGCGCGGGCACTCGACGCCGTCGGCGACCGGTGGGCGCTGCTGGTCGTCCGGGAGCTGCTGGCCGGTCCCCGCAGGTACACCGAGCTGCACGCCGACCTGCCGGGGGTGAGCACGGACGTGCTCGCCGCCCGGCTGAAGGACCTGGAGCGCGAGGGCGTCGTGACCCGCCGCAGGCTGCCGCCGCCCGGCGCCGCCACGGTCTACGAGCTCACGGCGCGCGGCCGCGGTCTGCGTGCCGGTCCTGGCGGCGCTGGCGTCCTGGGCGCGGACGGCCTCGCCGAGCGGAGCCCGACCGACGCCGTCCGCGCCCACTGGTTCGCCGTCCCCCTGGTGCACCGGCTCGAGCGGGCGGCGGGCGGGTACGCCGGGGTCGTCGAAGTCGCGCTGGAGGAGGGGACCTTCCACCTGCGGCTCGGCGGGGAGGGCCCGCCGTCCTACGGGGACGGCCCGGCCGAGGCCGCCGACGCGCGGCTCGCCACGGACGCGGACACCTGCGTCGCCCTCGCCCGGGACGTCCGGACGGTCGCGGACGCCGTGGAGGCCGGACGGATCACGGTGACCGGCCGGGGCCCGCTCGCCGACGCGCTGCGGAGCGCGTGAGCGCATCCGGGACGCCCGCCCGCCCGATCGCACGATCACATCCAGGGGGCGCCGGGAGCGCGTGACCGCTCCCGGCGCGGCCCGTCCGCTCCGGCGGCTCCGGTCACTCCGGCTCCCGCCGGTGCGGGCCGGCTCCAGGGCGGCCCACTCCCGGCGGCGCACCTCGGCCACGGCGATCGCCGTGGCGACCCCGACGTTGAAGGAGCCGACGCGGCCGACCTGCGGGATGTAGCAGACGGCGTCGGCGGCCTCCAGCAGCGCGGGGGAGCAGCCGTGGTCCTCGCTGCCCACCACCAGGCACACGTCGCCGGACAGCTCCGCCTCGTGCAGCGGGACGGCGTCGCCGGTCAGCTCCACCGCGACCACCCGGAACCCGTCCGCCTTGGCGGCCCGTACGGCCTCCGTCACCGGGACCGGCTCCTCCCAGGCGACGAGCCGGTCGGTGCCCAGCGCCGTCTTCTGCGCCTTGGGGTTGGTCGGGGCGGTGGCGTTGCCGGCCAGCCAGATGCGGTCGGCCCCGAAGGCGGCGGCCGTACGGAAGATGGAGCCGATGTTGAACGGCCCGGTCACCGACTCCACGATCAAGGCGAGGCGGCCTTCGGTGTTCCTGCGCCAGGTGCGGTTGAGCCGCTTGACGTCGGTCGGCCGCAGCTGCCTGCGCGGGTTGGCGGTCATGGGTCGTTCACCGTTCCTGATCGTCGTGGGTCTCGTCGTCGTGCTCTCGCCGCCTGTCGGCCGGCTCCGCGCCGGCCGGCCGGCGCTCACCGCGCCCCCACCCGGAGGATCCGGTAGGAGGAGCGGGAGGCCGCCCGGGTCGTGGGCCAGCCCTGCTCGTTGAGCCAGCGCTGCAGGGAGTCGGACCCCAGGTGCTTCTGGACCACCAGGTGGGCGGCGCCGTCCGGGGTCAGGCGCGACAGCCAGCGCGTCAGCATCTCGTGCAGGGCGGTCTTGCCGATGCGGATCGCCGGATTGGACCAGATGGCGCTGAACCTGACCTCCGGGGGGACCTCGTCGACATGCATTGACCTTACTTTGTCAAGGCCCGCGGTCTGCGCATTCCGATTGCAGAGCGCTACGGAACGGCGGTTCACGTCGACGGCCCAGACCCTCGCGCCGGGAGCCCGCGACGCCATCGTCAGCGCGATCGGCCCGTATCCGCAGCCCAGGTCCAGCAGATCGCCCTCCGGCGGGGGAGGGGGCACGCTCTCCAGCAGGATCCGGGTGCCCTGGTCGACCCGCTCGGGGGAGAACACGCCGCTGTCGGTCTCCAGCCTCAGATGGAGGTCGGGGAGGACGAGCGTGACCGAGCCCGGCCGGCTGGCGCTCTCGGGGCGCTCCTCGAAGTAATGTGCCACGTGCTCATTGTCCCGCCTCCGGCGCGGCGCTCCGCACGCCCGGTGGCCGGGACGGGACCCCGGACGCGCGGTCAGGGGATGCGCGAGCCCAGCAGCAGGGCGGAGACGGCGAACAGCAGGCCCGTCACCACCCCCGCCACGGTGAACCACTGGCCGATCTCCTGGTTGACCGTCCGGTAGCCGAGGGACGTGCCGATCTGCTCGTAGACCGCCCGCAGCTCGCTGCCCGACTCCGCCTCGTAGGCGCGCCCCCCGGTGCCCTGCGAGAGGGTCTGCAGGGTGGCCTTGTTCACCGGGACGTTCACCTCCCTGCCGTCGATGGAGACGGTGCCGTCCTGGGTGCCGTAGGCGATCGTGGAGACCGGCACGCGGGCGTTGACCGCCGACTCGACCGCCTCGGCCACCGACCGGCCCGAGGTGTTGTCGCCGTCGGACAGCAGCACGATCGCGGCCGGAGGGGGGTCGCTGACGGCCTGCTGGTCGAAGAAGCGGATGGAGTCGATGGAGCTGAACACCGCCTCGCCGATGGCGGTGCCGGCCCGGGTGTTGAGATTGGCGAGCGAGGTGGCCACGGCCTGGTGGTCGAGCGTGGGGGAGACCACCACGTTGGCGGAGCGGGCGAAGGCGACCAGGCCGACGTTGAAGCGCTCCGGCAGGTCCTGGACGAACTTCTGGGCGGCCTCCTTGGCCGCGGCGAGCCGGTTGGGCGGGACGTCGCCGGCCTCCATCGACAGCGAGACGTCCAGCGCGATGATGATCGTCGCCCGGTCGCGGGGCACCCGCACCGCGTCGGCCGGACGGGCGGCGGACAGCACCAGCAGGCTCATCATCAGGAAGAACAGCACGGGGGCGACGTGGCGGCGCCAGTCCGGTCCGGAGGGCGTCACCAGGTCGAGCAGCGGCAGGTTGGTGAAGCGCACCGCGTAGCGGCGGCGGGCGAACTGGGCCGCCGCGTAGGCGGCGGCGAGGGCCGCGAGCGCGGCGAACAGCCAGAGCCAGGCGGGAGACAGGAAGGTCACCGGGCCGCCCCCGCCGCCGGGTGCCGGTGCGTCAGGTGCGCGGTGCGCCGCTGCCTCAGCACGAACTGGGCGATGTCGGCCACCCAGTCGCGGTCGGTCCGCAGCACCAGATGCGCCGCGCCGCAGCGGCGCAGCGCCATCCGGTTGACCTCCCGCTGGACGGCCGCCGCGCGGGCGTAGGCGGCGCGCACCCTCGCGGTGAGCCGGACCTGGCGGCTCCGTCCAGACTCGGGGTCGGTGAGGCTGACCAGTCCCACGGGCGGCAGCTCCAGCTCACGCGGATCGATCACTTCGACGGCCAGCACCTGGTGGCGCGCGGCCAGGCGGCGCATCGGCCGCTCCCAGGGCAGTTCCAGGCCGGGGTCGAGGGCGGGGGAGGCGTCCAGGAAGTCGGAGACGACCACCCGCAGGCCGCGCCGGCGCCGCGCCGAGGCCAGCACCTCGATGCCCTCGGCCAGGTCGGGGGCATCGGCGACCGGGCGCCCGGGGCGCGTCCATCAGCGAGTGCAGCAGGCCGTACAGGGCGGGCCGGCCACCGCGGGCGGGCATCCGGTGGACGTACTCGTCGTGCAGGACGTAGGCGCCGAAGCGGTTGCCGATCCGCCGGGTGAGGAACCCGACCGCGCCGACCGCGGCGACTACCAGCTCCCGCTTCTCCATGGCGGCGGTGCCGAAGTCCATGCTGGGGGAGAGGTCGGCCAGCACCCAGGTCTCCAGTTCCCGGTCGGCGATGAGGTCCCTGACGTGCGGGACGGAGGTGCGGGCGGTCACCGCCCAGTCCATGCGGCGGACGTCGTCCTCGCCGGGGACGTAGACGCGGCTGTCGCCGGCCTCGCTGCCGGGCCCGGGGAGCAGGCCCTGGTGGGCGCCGTGCAGCAGGCCGTCCAGCCGCCGCACGATGGTCAGCTCCAGCCTGCGCAGGGCCTGCTCGGCCGTACTCGTGGCGACGCCGGCGCGTCGCGGCCCGGGGGTCATCGGGGACCCTGGTTCCAGACCACGAGCGGAGGGGGCACGGCGCCGAGGATCTGCCGGACCACGTCGTCGGGGTCGATCCCGTCGGCGAGCGCGTCGAAGGTGAGCATCAGCCGGTGGGACATCACGTCCACGGCCACGTCCCGGATGTCGTCGGGGAGCAGGTAGTCGCGGCCGCGCAGCAGGGCCAGGCCGCGGCCGGCGGCGACCAGGCCGAGCGTGGCGCGCGGGCTGACGCCGATCTCGATGTTCTCCTCCAGGCCGGCCAGGCCGTACTCGGCGGGGGAGCGGGTGGCCATGACCAGCCGGACGACGTAGTCGGCGACCAGCTGGTGCACCGAGACCTGGTCGGCGAGGCTCTGCAGGGCCGACAGCCGCTGCGGGTCGAGGACCGCCTTGGGCGTGGGCGGGGTGACGCTCATCCGGTGCAGGATCTCCAGTTCCTCATGGGCGCTGGGATGGCCGACCCGGACCCGGAAGAGGAAGCGGTCGCGCTGGACCTCGGGGAGCGGGTAGACGCCCTCGGACTCGATCGGGTTCTGGGTGGCGAGCACGACGAACGGCTTGGGCAGCGGGTGGGTCCGCCCCGCCAGGGAGACCTGGCGCTCGGCCATGACCTCCAGCAGGGCCGACTGCACCTTGGCCGGGGCGCGGTTGACCTCGTCCGCGAGCAGGAAGTTGACGAAGACCGGACCGAGCTCGACGTCGAAGGCCTCGCGGGAGGGGTGGTAGACCCGGGTGCCCACGATGTCGCTGGGCACCAGGTCGGGGGTGAACTGGATGCGGGCGAAGGTGCCGCCCACCACGGTGGCCAGCGTGGAGGCGGCCAGGGTCTTGGCGACGCCGGGCACCCCCTCCAGCAGGCAGTGGCCGCGCGCCAGCAGCGCCACGAGCAGCCGCTCCACCATGTGGTCCTGGCCCACGATGACCCGCCGGACCTCGGTCAGGGCCTCGCGCAGCAGTCCGGCGTCGGTCTCGCTGGGAACTTCCTCGGCGACGGTCATGGTGACATTCCACCAAACAGAGGGCTCTGCCGCATGGCTGGAGTGGTGCGCATTTCCGGTTGATACCCACCTGCGCGAGGTGTGATCGCCGACACAGGCTTTCCCGTGTGCTTTCATGGCAGACGTGGCCAGTCCGCTCCAGTACGGTGACCCGCCCCGGCTCGGGCAGTTCGTCCTGCAGGCGCGCCTGCGGGTGGGGCCCGCGGGGCTGGTCTACCTGGGGCAGGACTCCGGCGGCCGGGCGGTTTCGCTGGCGGTGCTGACCAGGGGGGCCGCGCAGGATCCGGCGGCCAGGGACAGATTCGTCACGGCGATCCGCGAGGCGGCGGCCAGCCGCGGGGTCCGGGGCTGGATGGCCAGGGCGGCGCGGGGCCGGACGGCGGTGACCGAGACGGTCCCGCAGGTGCTGGCGATGGACGGCGGTGCGGCGCCCTGGGTCGCCACGCCGTACGAACCGGACCGGGCGGGGGCCGAGCGGTTTCTGGAACCGGTGCTGGTGCGCGGCACGCTGACCGGTGCGCGGCACGGCCCGGACTTCGCGCCGCACTGGGTGGGCGACCGCTCACCCGCGCTGCCGGCTCCCTCCCGGGGGCCCCGCCCGCGGTGGAGACCCGCAGGTCGGTGATCCTGGCCGGGGCGGTGCTGACCGTCCTGCTGGTGCTGCTGGCAGGGATGCTCTGGCAGTTGTTCCGCCCGGACGAGGAGGTCGAGCAGTTCCCCTCGCCACTGCCGCCGACGAGGTTCGAGCCGACGCCGCCGCCGGTCCCGGCGACTCCGGAGCCGGGGCGGCCGTCGCCCTCCCCGTCGCCTCCGAGAGCGGGACGGGCCCGGGGGAGCCGGGGGACCGGGAGGGGCCGGAAGACCCCCGCAGCGGGATCTGAGGTCCGGGAGCGGACCAGCAGGGGACGGCGTCCGCCCGGGTCCGTCCGGTCCGTCCGGTCCGTCCGGTCTGTCTGGTCCGCTCGGCTCTGGCGGCGGGAGCGCCGTGCCGCCGCCGGCGGGATCTCGCGTGATCCCGGGCCGTCCCGGGGTATGGACAGCGGATGAGCAACGAGGAAGAACTGCGCAGGCTCGACGAGGAGCTGGCGCGGCTGCGCGCGGAGGTCGCGGCCATGCGCGACCAGGTCGGCGGGCTCGGCGCCACGGATGCCAACGAGCGGGCGCAGATGATCAACCTGGCCGACGAGCAGGAGAACCTGATCAACGAGCTCGAGGTCCGGCGCGAGTCGCTGCTCAGGTCCTCCGGCGGGGGATGAGCCGCGCGTCGCGAGGACGGGCGCGGTCCGACGGGCCGCGGCCCGTGCGGCCCGTTGCCCGGTGGGCCGTACGGGGACGCGGGGGTGGGCCGCA
Organism: Planomonospora algeriensis; assembly: GCF_977012225.1. Lineage (NCBI taxonomy): Bacteria > Bacillati > Actinomycetota > Actinomycetes > Streptosporangiales > Streptosporangiaceae > Planomonospora > Planomonospora algeriensis. The sequence continues at coordinate 8,542 of NZ_CDRNDK010000120.1, forward strand.
CCGGGACGGCTGCAAACGGTCGGCGACCGAGCGGCGCAAATTTACGCAAATACTTGCGTTAAATGTCGTATAGTTTGCGGCATGACGCGACGACTTGCACATGTGGCGAAGAAGGTCGGGGTGAGCGAGGCGACGGTCAGCCGCGTCCTCAACGGCAAGCCCGGGGTGTCGGAGGCGACCCGGGAGGCCGTGCTCACCGCTCTGGACGTGCTGGGATACGAGCGCCCCACCCAGCTGCGCGGTGACCGCGCCCGTCTGGTCGGGCTGGTGCTGCCCGAGTTGCAGAACCCCATCTTCCCGGCCTTCGCCGAGGTCGTGGGCGGCGCGCTGGCGCAGCAGGGGTTCACCTCGGTGCTGTGCACCCGAACGGTGGGCGGGGTCTCCGAGGCCGATTACGTCGACCTGCTGCTCCAGCAGCAGGTGTCTGGCGTGGTCTTCGCCGGCGGCCTCTACGCCCAGGCCGACGCCTCCCACGAGCACTACCGGCTGATCCACGAGCGCGGGCTGCCCACGGTCCTGGTCAACGCGGCGGTGGAGCACCTGGGCTTCCCCCAGGTCTCCTCCGACGACGTGGTGGCCGCGGAGATGGCCCTGGGCCACCTGCGGGCGCTCGGGCACGAGCGCGTCGGATTGGTGCTGGGTCCCCGGGACCACATGCCCTCCCGGCGCAAGCTGGAGATCTTCATGGCGTCGGCGGGAGGGGACTCCGACCTGGTCGAGCATACGATGTTCTCGCTGGAGGGCGGGCACGCGGCTGCGGCCCGCCTGCTGCGCAGGGACGTCACCGGCATCGTCTGCGCCAGCGACGTGCTGGCGCTCGGGGTGATCAGGGCCGTGCGCCGTGCGGGGCTGTCGGTGCCACGGGACGTCTCGGTGATCGGCTATGACGACTCGGCGATGATGAACTGCACCGACCCGCCGCTGACCACGGTGCGCCAGCCCATCGACGCGATGGGCCGCGCGGCCGTGGAACTGCTGGTGGCTCAGATCGACAAGGCGGTGGTGCCCGCCGACGAGCTTCTGTTCGAACCGGAGCTGGTCGTGCGCGCCTCGACGGCGCGGGCCGGCGCGGGGGGCTGAGACCGGAGGGCTCCGCCGGGGTCCGGCGGAGAGGCCGGCGCGGAAGCCGAAGCCGCCGGGGTCCGGCGGAGGGCCGGCGGGAGAGCCGGAAGGCCGGGGCGGTGGCTGCGGGCCGGGGGATGAAGGGCTGCTCACAGGGGTGGAACGGGACACCGTTCCACCCCTGCTGCATGCTCTCCTGAAAATCGCGTAACTCAGTCGTTATCTTGCAATGTACTGTTGAAATATTGCGGACACATGTTGATGGTGCTTATCGTGTGGGCCACACCAGGGGACGGGCGGCCGGTGGCGGTGCCCGTCCAGGCCGGGACGGGCACCGCCATCGGCTCCGTTCCCCCCATCAGAAGGGTCAGCGCGATGAGGAGATCCGGCTACCGCAAGACCATGGGCGCACTGCTCGTGGCCGGGCTCGGCCTGTCGGCCGCCGCGTGCGGTTCCGACGAGTCCGCCCGGGACGGCGCCCGGCCCGCGCAGGGCGCCGGAGCCTCGGCCGCCGGGGACGCGCCGGTATCGATCTCGATCAACTGCATGCCGCCGAAGACCAACAAGGCGGAACGGCAGAACTTCGAGGACGACATGGCGGAGTTCCAGAAGCTCAACCCGGACATCACGATCGAGAAGGCCTCGGACGCCTTCCCCTGCTACGAGCCGAGGACGTTCGAGGCCAAGCTGGCCGGCGGCCAGCTCGAGACCGTCTTCTACGCGAACTTCCCCAACGTGGGCCGCCTCATGGAAGCCGGCCAGGCAGCCGACATCACCCCGTACCTGGACACCGTCAAGACGTACGGCGAGCTCAACGGCTCGGTGGAGATCTTCAAGAAGGACGGCAAGGTCTACGGCGTGCCGACCGACGGCTACGGCATGGGCCTGGTCTACAACCGCAAGCTGTTCACGCAGGCCGGCCTGAACCCGGACAACCCGCCCAGGACCTGGACGGAGGTGCAGGCGGCGGCCAAGAAGATCGCCGCCCTCGGCCCCGGATACGTCGGCTTCGGCGAGTACAGCGGCGGCAACACCGGAGGCTGGCACTTCACCGCGTCGATCTACGGGCGCGGCGGAGAGGTGATCACCCCCGACGGGAAGAAGGCGGCCTTCAACACCCCCGAGGGCAGGGCCGTCCTGGAGAACCTCAAGCAGATGCGCTGGACCGACGACAGCATGGGCAGCAGGCTCTTCATCAAGTGGGAGGACCTGATGAAGGCCATGGCCGGCGGCAGGATGGGCATGATGCTCGGCGCCCCCGACGTCCTGGTACCGCTCAGGAACGACTTCCAGGCGAAGTTCGAGGACTACGCGGTGGCGGCGCAGCCGGAGGCGAGGGCCCTGCTCAACGGCGGCAAGGGCTTCATGATCAATCCCAGGGCGACGCCCGAGCAGATCCGGGCGGGCCTGAAGTGGATCGAGTTCCAGTACCTGACGCCGGGCAAGGGCCAGCTCGACTACGAGCGGGCCAAGTCCCAGGACTACCCGGTCGGCCAGCCGTACCCGGACCTGTGGAAGGCCGGCAGCGCGACCGGCACGCAGGTCCTGGACGCCCGCAGGCGGTACGCCACGGTCGATCCCGCGCAGTACACCCAGTGGGTCGAGGGCTCGAAGGGACTGCCGGCCAAGCCGGAGCCCGGCCCGTACGCCCAGGAGATCTACGCCATCCTCGACACGCCCATGTCGGCGGTGCTCACCAGGAAGGACGCCGACGTCGACCGGCTCCTGGCCGACGCGGAGGCGAAGGTCAACGCCCTGCTGGCGAAGAAGGGCTGACCGTCCGCCTCCCGGGGCGCCGGCGGTCCGCCGGCGCCCCGCCCGTCACGCCGAGACCGAAAGACCTGTATCGATGACCACAGTGAGCATGCGGGGCACACGAGGGCGGCCCCCCACCAAGCGGCGGCGCGACGTCAAGCGCAACCTGACCGCCTACGGTTTCCTGTGCGGGGCACTGATCTGTTTCGCGTTCTTCTCCTGGTACCCCATGGTGTGGGAGATCGTGCTCAGCTTCCAGCAGACGAACTTCGTCGACCCGCCCGTCTGGGTCGGGCTGGAGAACTTCGTCACGGTGTTCGAGGACGCGGCCTTCGGGCCCGCCTGGAAGAACACCGCGATGTTCACCCTGCTGGCGCTCGCCTGCGGCTACGGCATCCCGTTCGTCGTCGCGATCGTCCTGAACGAGCTGCGCCACGCGCGGGCCTACCTGAGATTCGTCGTCTACCTGCCGGTGATGCTCCCGCCGGCGGTCGGGGTGCTGCTGTTCCAGTGGTTCTACGACCCGCAGACCGGCCTGTTCAACCAGATCCTGGGCTTCCTGCACCTGCCCGCGCTGGACTGGCTGAACTCCTCCGACACCGCGTTGATCTCGCTGGTCGTCGTCTCCACCTGGATGAACCTCGGCAGCGGCACGCTGATCTACCTCGCCGCGCTGCAGACGGTCCCGAGCGAGCTGTACGAGGCGGCGGAGCTGGACGGCGCCGGGCTCTTCAAGAGGATCCGGCACGTCACGATCCCGCAGACCAGGCTGATCCTGCTGGTGATGATGCTGCTGCAGATCGTCGCGACCATGCAGGTCTTCATCGAGCCGTACCTGCTCACCGGCGGAGGCCCGGAGAACTCGACCGTCAGCGTCGTGTACCTCATGTACCAGTACGCGTTCAACTTCGGCAACGTCAACGGCGGCAACGCGCTGGGCGTGATGCTCATGCTGGTCCTGATGGTGTTCTCCGCCTTCTACCTGCGCCTCTCGCGCGACGACACCAAGTAGGAGGCGCCGAGATGACGGATCTCACCACCGCCCCGGGACGCCCCTCCGGCGCCCCCGCCGACCCCGGCCGACGCCCCCGCAAGCAGGGGAGGGCCTCGCGGCCCCGCAGGCCCATTCCGACGGAGTTCCGCACCGCCGTCTCACCGCACCGGCTCAACTCCCGCGGGGGCAGGATCGTCTACTGGACCGTGCTGGCCACGGTGGTGACGGGCTTCACCGCGGTCTTCGTCTTCCCGCTGTACTGGATGGTCACCGGCGCGATGAAGTCGACCGAGGACCTCCTGCGGACCCCGCCGAGCCTCCTGCCGCCCCGGTTCACCCTGGAGGCGTACCTGGAGGCGTGGGAACTGCTGGACCTGGGCCTGCTGCTCGGCAACACCGCCCTGTACGCCGGCGGAGCCTGGCTGTTCACGCTCGCGATCGACGTCACGGCGGCCTACGCGCTGTCCAAGCTGAGGCCCGTGCTCGGCGGGCTCGTCCTGGCACTGATGCTCGCCACCCTGATGATCCCGCCGATGGTCATCATGCTCCCCGCCTACCTGACGGTGAAGGACCTGCCGATCCTCGGCTGGGACCTGCTGAACACCCCGTGGGCGATCTGGCTGCCGGCCGCGGCCAACGGGTTCAACATCTTCCTGCTCAAGCGCTTCTTCGACTCGATCCCGAGGGAACTGCTCGAAGCCGCCGAGATCGACGGGGCCTCCCCGGGGCGGATCCTCTGGTCGGTCGTGATGCCGATCTCCCGGCCGATCCTCGGCGTGGTGTCCATCCTCACCGTGGTGAACGTCTGGCGGGACTTCGTCTGGCCGCTGCTCGTGCTGCCGGACAACGAGAAGATGTCGGTGAGCATCGGCATCGCCTCGCTGTCGGCGCAGATGCCGCAGAACGTGCTCATCGCCTCCCTGGTGATAGCGAGCATCCCGACCATCGTCGTCTTCTTCGTCTTCCAACGGCAGATCATGGCCGGTCTGACCGCCGGCGGTCTCAAGGGCTGAGCCCCGCCACCCGTCCACGACCACAAGGAGTTGCTGCAGCATGTCCGGCAGTGCCATTCCGGGGACGACCCCGGGCCCCGCCACGTCGGCCGAGACGGCCCCGCAGAGGGGGGCGGAGAAGGGCGCGTGGTGGCGAGGAGCCGCGATCTACCAGGTCTACCTGCGCAGCTTCGCCGACGGCAACGGCGACGGGATCGGCGACCTGGCCGGCCTGCGGGCCCGCCTGCCGTACCTGGCGGAGCTCGGCGCCGACGCGATCTGGCTCAACCCCTGGTACCCCTCGCCGATGGCCGACGGCGGCTACGACGTGGCCGACTACCGTGACATCGACCCCGTCTTCGGCACGCTCGCCGAGGCGGAGAAGCTCATCGAGGAGGCCCACTCCCTCGGCATCCGGACGATCATCGACATCGTGCCCAACCACGGCTCGGTGGAGCAGGAATGGTTCGTCCAGGCGCTGGCGGCCGGTCCCGGCTCGCCCGAGCGGGAGCGCTTCTGGTTCCGGGACGGCCGCGGCGACCTGCCGCCCAACGACTGGCGGTCCATCTTCGGCGGGCCCGCCTGGACCCGGGTCCCCGACGGCCAGTGGTACCTGCACCTGTTCGACCCCGGCCAGCCCGACTTCAACTGGGACAGCCCCGAGGTCGCGGCGGAGTTCCACGACGTGCTGCGCTTCTGGCTCGACCGCGGCGTGGACGGCATCCGGATCGACTCGGCCGCGCTGATCGTCAAGGACTTCGACAGCCCCGCCGGCGCCGACGGCGACCTCGACGGCGTGCACGGGATCTACCGGGGCTGGCGGCGCGTCACCGACTCCTACGAAGACCGGATCCTGATCGGCGAGGTGTGGCTGCCCGACCAGGAGCGCTTCGCGCGCTACCTGCGCCCCGACGAGATGCACACCGCGTTCAACTTCGACTTCCTGGGCCGCGCCTGGGACCCGCGGGAGCTGCGGGCCTCGATCGAGCTGACCCTGGCCACCCACGTGCCGATCGGCGCCCCGCCGACCTGGGTGCTGTCCAACCACGACGTGCCCCGCCCGGTGACGAGGTACGGCCGGCAGGTCACCTCCTTCTCGCACGCCGACCGCCGTGACGGCGCACCGTCGGACGCGGCGCTGGGAGAGCGCAGGGCCAGGGCCGCGGCGCTGCTCGCGCTGGCGCTGCCCGGAAGCGTCTACGTCTACCAGGGGGAGGAGCTCGGCCTGCCCGAGGTCGACGACATCCCCGGCGAGCTGCGCCAGGACCCCATCTGGACCAGGTCCGGGCACACGGTCCCGGGCCGCGACGGCTGCCGGGTACCGCTGCCCTGGTCGGGGCAGGAGCCGCCGTTCGGGTTCGGCGCGGGGGAGCCCTGGCTGCCCCAGCCGGCCTCCTGGAAGGACCTGACGGCCGAGGCGCAGGCCGCCGACCCCGGCTCCATGCTCGCTCTCTACCGGCGGGCGCTGCGGATCCGCCGCGCCGAGCTCGGCGACGGCGCGCTGCGCTGGCTGGAGGCCGGCGAGGACGTGCTCGCCTTCACCCGCGAATCCGGCCTGGCCTGCGTGGTCAACCTGGGCGCCGGCCCGGTACGGCTCCCGCAGCACGAGGCCGTGCTGCTGGCCAGCGGCCCGCTCGACGGCGACCGGCTGCCCGCCGACACCGCCGTGTGGCTCCGTACCGGCCGAGACCTCTGAGCGGCGCCGGGCCGGATGCCCCCTGCCCGGGCCGGTG
>NZ_CDRNDK010000121.1:0-14932 GCF_977012225.1 Planomonospora algeriensis
CGGCGAGCCGGGCACGGTGTGAGCCGGGGCCTTCGCGCGGCCGTGACCGGGCGCGGTGTGAGCCGGGGCCTTCGCGCGGCGGCGACCGGGTGCGCCGCGAGCCGGGCCTGTGCACGGCCGCGTCCGGAGGATCGGTGAGAAGTTCGCCGCCGGGGCCTTCGCGTGCGCGGGTCCGGCGGTCATGATTGCAGGGCGGCACGTCGCGCGGCCGCCCCGGCGACTCGCTTCGCCGGACGGCGGGGCCGAAAGAGGGAAAACGAGATGAGGCACCTGCTGGTGTTCGCCGACCGCGACGACGCCGAGGAGGTCGCGGAGACCGTGGCGGAGGAGTTCCCCGCGCTGGACCTGCCCGCCGTCGTGCGGGAGACCCTGGCGGGGGAGGACGACGCCGAGGACGCGCAGTGGCTGGCGGTGGTCGAGGACCCCGACGAGACCCTGTCCTCGGCCGACCTGGCCCGCCTGACCGAGCTGGCCGAGGAGTACGGCGGCTGGCGCGAGGCGGAGTGACCCCGGAGCGCGTCAGGGCCACCACGCGGCGATCACGGCTTCGAGACCCGGGCGAGCTCCTCACGGCGGGTGCGCTCGCGGACGGCGTGCTCGTCGGTGCGGGCGTCGTAGTCGCGGAACTTCGGCAGGAGCCCGGCCAGGGCCGCGACGGCACCCACGCAGAGCAGGCCGCCGGCGCCGAGCGAGAAGCGGGTGCCGCCGAGGTGGTCCATCAGGCCGGCGCGGGCGTTGCCCAGCATCGGGCCGCTGGTGTAGGAGAGCAGCTCGATCCCGGCCAGCCGGCCCCGGTAGGAGTCGGGGATGGTCTGGTTCCAGATGGTGGCCCGGAAGACGCCGCTGATCATGTCGGCGGCCCCGGCCACGGCGAAGAAGGCCAGGATGCCCCACATGTTCGGCATGACGGCGGCCAGCGCCACCGCGGCGCCCCACACGAGGGCGGCGACGATCACGCCCAGGCCGTGCCGGTGGACGTGGTTGGTCCAGCCGGAGGTGACCGAGGCGATCAGCGAGCCGACGGCGGCGGCGGAGTAGAACAGGCCGAGCGCCTCGGGGCTGCCGACCTGGTCGGCGAGGAACGGGTAGAGCGCGGTGGAGAAGGCGAAGACCATCGCGGCGACGTCCACCAGGTAGGTGCCCATCAGGTCGGGGCGGCCCACGGCGTAGCGCACGCCCTCGACCATCGACCTGACCGAGGCGGCGGGCGCGTCCTCGGCCCGCGGCGGCGCCTTCACCAGCCAGAGCAGCGCCAGCGAGACCAGGAAGGTGGCCAGGTTGATCGCGTAGGCGGCGGCGACGCCGTAGGAGGCGGCGATCAGGCCGCTGAGGCCGGGGGCGATGATGGCGCCGAGGTTCCAGCGGAAGCTGCTCAGCGCGGCGGCGGCGGTCAGCTGGTCGTGCCGGACCACGCGCGGCATCAGCGACTCGAGACTGGGGCGCTGCAGGCTGCCGAAGCCCGCCGACATCGCACCGACCACGTACAGCACCCAGACCTGGGGGTCCGGCAGCAGGGCGTTGACCAGCAGGATCAGGATCGTCAGGCAGAGCCCGGCCTCGGTGTAGAGGATGATCTTCCGGCGGTCCAGGGCGTCCGCGATCGCCCCGCCCCACAGGCCGCACACGACCATGGGCACGAACTCGGCCGCGCTGACCAGGCCGACCGCCAGAGGGGAGCCGGTGAGCTCCTTCATCTGCAGCGGGACCGCGACGAGGGTGAGGAAGGTGCCGAACATCGTGACCACCCCCGACCCGAAGAGCAGCCGGAAGTCGCGGGAGTCGCGCAGGGGGCTCAGGTCCATCCGCAGGTGGCGGAGGAGCGCGAGGAGAGAGCGATCGGGATTTTCAGGCACGAACAGCTAGTTTCGGTGCCGGGCCGTGCGAAGGCAAACCGATTTTCGGCCGGCCCGGCGGCCGGGAGGCGCCGGATCGGCACCGGGCGGGTACCGGGCGGGCGCGATAGCGCGCCGCGGCCCGCCCGGTGCGGCCCGGCTCAGGAGCCCAGGACCTCCTTGCGGAGGTGGGTCTTGAGGATCTTGCCGCCGGGGTTGCGGGGCAGTTCGGCCTCGCGGATCCAGAAGCGCACCGGGACCTTGAAGGCCGCGATGCGCTCGCGCAGGAACGCCTGGAGCTCCTCGGGGGCCACGGGGGACTTCAGCCGCACCACCGCGCCGACCTCCTCGCCGAGCTCGTCGTGCGGGATGCCGATCACCGCGGCGTCGTCCACCTCCGGGTGCTCGAACAGCGCGGCCTCCACCTCGGCGCAGTAGACGTTCTCCCCGCCGCGGATGACCATGTCCTTGGCCCGGTCGACGATGTAGACGAACCCGTCGGAGTCCACCCGGGCCAGGTCGCCGGTGTGCAGCCAGCCGCCCACGAAGGTCTCCGCGGTGGCCTCGGGCCGGTTCCAGTAGCCCAGGATGACGTTCGGGCCGCGCAGGCAGAGCTCGCCGACCTCGCCGGCGGGCAGCTCGTCGCCGAGCGGGTCGGCGATCTTGACCTCGACCACGGGCATCGGCAGGCCGATGCTGTCGGGCTTGGCCGCGTAGTCCTGGCCGCTGTTGTTGATCGCCAGGGCGGTGGTCTCGGTCATGCCGTAGCCGTTGGACGGGGCCCGGCTGGGCAGCTGCTCGGTGATGCGCTCCAGCAGCTTGGGCGGGGCGGGCGCGCCGCCGTACCCGAGGGAGGTGAGGCTGGAGACGTCGTACTTGTCCAGGTCCGGGTGCGACAGCAGCTGCCAGACGTTGGTGGGCACGCCGCTGAAGACGGTGACCTTCTCGCGCTCGATCAGCTCCAGCGCCCGCTCGGCGTCCCACTTGTACATCAGCACCAGGCCGCCGCCGGTGAACATCGTGGTGGTCATCACCGCGAAGCAGCCGGTGACGTGGAAGAGCGGCACGGTCAGCAGGGTGATACGGCGCTGCCCGGCGGCCTCGGCGGGGTCCTTGCCGGCCCTGACCACGGCGCGCAGCAGGCTGTAGGCCACGGTCAGCGGGGACTGGCCGACGTTGCGGTGGCTGCCGAGCGCGCCCTTGGGGACGCCGGTGGTGCCGGAGGTGTAGAAGATCGTGGCGGGGTCCTCCGGGGAGAGCTCGACCGGGGGCAGGGTCACGTCCGCCTCGACCGCGCCCAGCACGTCCGCGAACGACCGGGTGCCCTCGGGCGCCTCGCCGCGCGTCACGATCATCGGCACGGCCGTCCCGGCCAGCTTCCCGGCGCGCTCGCCGTCGGCGATCAGCACCTTGGCGCCGGAGTCCGACAGCCCGAACTCCAGCTCCTGCGTGGTCCACCAGGCGTTGAGCGGTACGGCGATCGCCCCGGCGGCCAGCACGGCGGAGAAGGAGACGACCCATTCGGGGTAGTTGCGCATGGCGATGGCGACCCGGTCGCCCTTGCCGACGCCGTACTCCTCCACCAGGCGGCGCGCCAGCGTGGCGGCCCGCCGGAAATGCTCCTCGTAGGTGATGCGCTCGTCCTCGTAGACGAGGAAGACCTTGTCACCGTGGAACCTGCTCGTCTCGAGGAGCGCCCGGAAGTGGCCGGGGGCGTGCTTCCAGGTCCTGACCGTGCCGCCGTGGCCGGGGACCTCTTCCATCTCGAAGAGCTGTCCGGGGCCGGTGAGCTGGGCCTGGACCTGGTCATGGGTGACAGTCATGCGTAACTACTCCCGGAATGTGGAAGGGCCGGAGGTGTCACGATACCGACCGGTAGGTACGGGCAACAGTGCCGAAATCATGCCGGTCGCTCGGCCCGCATGTTCATGCAGAGCATCCGGGGTGCCCGTCCCTCTCCCTGCCATCCTGACCGCTGGATCGAGCCCAGGAGAGGCGATCCGCCCACTTGCATGGAAATCCCAAAGGATGCATACTCTTTCTAGTAAGCTTATGAGCGTCAATGCATGACCATGCAGAGAGCGGGGAGCGGGATGAGAGCGGCGATCGCCGGTGCCAGTGGCTATGCCGGGGGCGAGCTCCTGCGCCTGCTGCTCGCCCACCCCGAGATCGAGATCGGCGCGCTGACCGCCGGGTCCAATGCCGGCAGCGCGCTCGGCGCGCACCAGCCCCACCTCGCCCCGCTGGCCGACCGGATCCTGCTGGACACCACCGCCGAGACCCTCGCCGGCCACGACCTCGTCTTCCTCGCCCTCCCGCACGGCCAGTCCGCCGCCATCGCCGAGCGGCTCGGCGACGACGCCCTGATCGTCGACTGCGGCGCCGACTTCCGCCTCGCCGACCCCGCCGCCTGGGAGCACTTCTACGGTGGCGCCCACGCCGGCACCTGGCCGTACGGCCTGCCCGAGCTGCCCGGCCAGCGCGAGCGGCTCCGGGGGGCGCGCAGGATCGCCGTCCCCGGCTGCTACCCCACGGCCGTCACCCTGGCGATGTTCCCCGCCCTGGCCGCCGGCCTGGCCGCACCCGACGTGGTCGTGGTCGCCGCCACGGGCACCAGCGGAGCGGGCAAGTCGCTCAAGCCGAACCTGCTGGGCAGCGAGGTCATGGGCTCGGTCAGCGCCTACGGCGTCGGCGGCGTCCACCGGCACACCCCCGAGATGGAGCAGAACCTCGGCGCCGTCGCGGGCCGGCCGGTGACGGTCTCCTTCACCCCGATGCTGGCCCCGATGAGCCGCGGCATCCTCGCCACCTGCACGGCCCCCGCCGCCCCCGGCCTGTCCGCCCGGGCCCTGCGCGAGGCATACGAGGCCGCCGCCAAGGACGAACCCTTCCTGCGGCTGCTGCCCGAGGGGCAGTGGCCCGCCACCTCGATGACCCTCGGCGCCAACACCGCCGCCCTCCAGGTCGCCCTGGACGAGCGCGCCGGACGCGTCGTCGCCGTCATCGCCATCGACAACCTGACCAAGGGCACGGCGGGAGGCGCCATCCAGAGCGCCAACCTCGCGCTCGGCCTGTCCGAAGAGCTCGGCCTTCCCCTCAACGGAGTCGCCCCATGAGTGTGACCGCCCCCCTCGGCTTCCGGGCCGCGGGCATCGCCGCCGGCATCAAGTCCGGCGCGCCCGCGACCTGGCCCTGATCGTCAACGACGGCCCGTCCCGCGCGGCGGCCGGCGTCTTCACCGCCAACCGGGTGAAGGCCGCCCCCGTGCTCTGGTCGGCGCAGGTCCTGTCCGGGGGCCGCGTGCACGCGGTCGTCCTCAACTCCGGTGGCGCCAACGCCTGCACCGGCCCGCTCGGCTTCCAGGACACCCACGCCACCGCGGAGAAGGTCGCCGCGGCGCTGGGCGACTCCGCCGGAGAGGTCGCCGTCTGCTCCACCGGCCTGATCGGCGAGCGCCTCCCGATGGACGCGCTGCTCGGCGGCGTGGACACCGCCGTCACCCAGCTCAGCCGGGACGGCGGCCTGGCCGCCGCCGACGCCATCCGCACCACCGACACCGTCTCCAAGATCTCCTTCCGGCGCTCCGACGGCGGCTACACGGTCGGCGGCATGGCCAAGGGCGCCGGCATGCTCGCCCCGGGCCTGGCCACCATGCTCTGCGTGATCACCACCGACGCCGAGGTCGCCGCCGAGCAGCTCGACGCGGTGCTCCGCGAGGCGACCCGGGTCACCTTCGACCGGCTCGACACCGACGGCTGCATGTCCACCAACGACACCGTGCTGCTGCTGGCCAGCGGCGCCTCCGGCGTCACCCCCGACCCCGCCGAGTTCGCCGAGCTGGTCCGCGCCGTCTGCGCCGACCTCGCCCGCCAGCTCCTGGTGGACGCCGAGGGCGCCACCAAGGCCATCGCCATCGAGGTCGTCGGCGCCGCCTCCGAGGACGACGCGGTCAAGGTCGGCCGTGCCGTCGCTCGTTCGAATCTCTTCAAGTGCGCCATCCACGGTGAGGACCCCAACTGGGGCCGGGTGCTCTCGGCGGTCGGCACCACCGACGCGGTCTTCGCCACCGAGCGGCTCAACGTCGCCATCAACGGCATCTGGATCTGCCGGGGCGGCGCCGCCGGGGACGACCGCTCCAAGGTGGACCTGCGCCCCCGCGACGTGACGATCACCGTCGACCTGTCGGCCGGACCGCACTCGGCGACCGTGCACACCACGGACCTGACCGCCGCCTACGTCCACGAGAACTCGGCGTACTCCTCATGAGGACCTCCGAAGCCCTCTCCAAGGCCACCACGCTCATCGAGGCGCTGCCCTGGCTGGCCCGCTTCCACGGCGCGACCGTCGTCATCAAGTACGGCGGCAACGCGATGACCGAGGAGCACCTGCGGGAGAAGTTCGCCGACGACGTCGTCTTCCTGCGCTACGCCGGGCTCAAGCCCGTCATCGTGCACGGCGGCGGCCCCCAGATCAACGCCCACCTCGACCGGCTGGGCATCGAGTCCACCTTCACCGCCGGGCTCCGGGTCACCACCCCCGAGGCCATGCAGGTCGTCCGCATGGTCCTGGTCGGCCAGGTCAACCGCGACGTGGTCGGCCTGATCAACCGGCACGGCCCGTTCGCCATCGGCATGTCCGGCGAGGACGCCCACCTGTTCACCGCCGTGCGCAAGCACGCCTTCGTCGACGGCGAGCCGGTGGACATCGGCCAGGTCGGCGACATCGTCAAGGTCGAGGCCGGAGCCGTGCAGGCGCTGCTGGACGACGGCCGCATCCCCGTGGTCTCCTCGGTCGCCCGCGGCGAGGACGGGACCGTCTACAACGTCAACGCCGACACCGCCGCCGCCGCGCTCGCCGTGGCGCTGCAGGCCTCCAAACTGGTCGTCCTCACCGACGTCGAGGGCCTCTACCGCAACTGGCCCGAGAGCGACGAGGTGATCGACCGGCTCACCGCCAAGGAACTGGACGAGCTCCTGCCCGGCCTGTCCAGCGGCATGGTGCCCAAGATGGAGGCCTGCCTGGCCGCCGTCCAGGGCGGCGTGCCCCAGGCCCACGTGCTCGACGGGCGGGTGCCCCACTCGGTCCTGCTGGAGATCTTCACCGACCAGGGCGTCGGGACGATGGTGGTGCCCGACGCCGCCGCGGCGGTGGCCGTGCCGAACCTGGTCAAGCGCAGGCTGACCGCCACCATCAGACTGAACGGGAGCGACACATGAGCCTGCGCGAGCGGTTCGAAGCGGCGTTCATGCCCAACTACGGCGTGCCCCCCGTGGCGCTGGCCCGCGGCGAGGGCTGCACGGTGTGGGACGTCGACGGCAACGCCTACCTCGACCTGATCGGCGGCATCGCGGTCAGCTCCCTCGGCCACGCCCACCCCGCGCTGGTCGAGGCCGTCTCCACGCAGGTCGCCACGATCGCGCACACCAGCAACCTGTTCCTGCACGAGCCCGAGGTGCTGCTCGCCGAGCGGCTGCTCGGCCTGCTCGGCGGCCAGGGCCGGGTGTTCTTCGCCAACTCCGGCACCGAGGCCAACGAGTGCGCCTTCAAGCTGGCCCTCAAGTACGGCAAGGCGAACGGCCGGCCCTACTTCGTGGCCGCCGAGAACGGCTTCCACGGCCGGACCATCGGCGCCCTGTCGCTGACCGGCAAGGCCGCCATCCGCGACCAGTTCGGCCCCTTCCCGGTCGAGGTCCGCTTCGTCCCGTACGGCGACGCCGACGCGCTGAAGAACGCGGTCACCGACGAGTGCGCCGCGGTCTTCCTGGAACCCGCCCAGGGCGAGGCCGGGGTGGTGCCCCCGCCGGACGGCTACTTCGCCGCCGCCCGGGAGATCTGCACCGCGGCCGGAGCCCTGCTGGTGGCCGACGAGATCCAGTCCGCGATCGGCCGGACCGGGCACTGGTTCGCCCACCAGCACGAGGGCGTCCTGCCCGACCTCCTCACCCTGGCCAAGGGCCTCGGCGGCGGGCTGCCGATCGGCGCCTGCGTCGGCTTCGGCCCCGCCGCCACGATCTTCGCCAAGGGCGACCACGGCTCCACCTTCGGCGGCAACCCCGTCTCCGCCGCCGCCGCGCTCGCCGTACTCGACACGATCGAGGCCGACGGCCTGCTGGAGCACGTCCGCACGGTCGGCGCCGAGTTCGCCGCCGGCCTCGCCGCGACCGGCCACCCGCTGCTCGGCGGCGTGCGCGGCCGGGGCCTGTGGCTGGCGCTCGTGCTCACCGCCGACCGCTCCGCCCAGGTCCAGCAGGCCGCGCAGCGCGCCGGCTTCCTGGTCAACGCCCTGCAGCCCGACGCGGTACGGCTCGCGCCCCCGCTGATCATCACGTCCGAGCAGGCCGCGGCCTTCACCGCCGCGCTCCCCGCGATCCTTGACGAGGCCTCCGCATGACCCGGCACTTCCTCCGCGACGACGACCTCCTCCCCGCCGAGCAGGCCGAGATCCTCGACCTGGCCGCGGCGATGAAGAAGGACCCGTACGGCTACCGCCCCTTCGCCGGCCCGCAGACCGTCGCCGTCCTGTTCGACAAGCACTCCACCCGGACCCGCGTCTCCTTCGCCGCCGGCATCGGCGAACTGGGCGGCCTGCCCCTGGTGATCGACGCCGGCTCCTCCCAGATGGGCCGCGGCGAGTCGGTCGAGGACACCGCCAAGGTGCTGGAGCGCCAGGTCGGCGCGATCGTGTGGCGGACCTTCGGGCAGGAGAGAATCGAGGCCATGGCCTCCGCCTCCTCCGTCCCGGTGGTGAACGCGCTCACCGACGAGTTCCACCCCTGCCAGATCCTCGCCGACCTGCAGACCGTCCGGGAGGAGTTCGGCCGCACCGCCGGCCTCACCCTGGCCTACTACGGCGACGGCGCCAACAACATGGCCCACTCCTACCTGCTCGGCGGAGCCACCGCCGGGATGGACGTGCGGATCTGCGCGCCCGAGGGCCACCGGCCCGACCCGGCGGTGCTCGCGCGGGCCGCCGGGATCGGCGAGACGACCGGCGCCCGGGTCTCCGTGACCGCCGACCCGCTGGAGGCCGCCGCCGGAGCCCACGTGGTCACTACCGACACCTGGATCTCCATGGGGCAGGAGGAGGGCAAGGACGAGCGGATCGCGGCGCTCATGCCGTACCAGGTCGGCGCCGAGGTGATGGCCGCCGCCGCGGACGACGCGATCGTGCTGCACTGCCTGCCCGCCTACCGGGGCCTGGAGATCACGGCGGAGGTCCTCGACGGCCCCCGCAGCCGCGTGTGGGACCAGGCGGAGAACCGCAAGCACGCGCAGAAGGCCGTCCTGCACTGGCTGGTCGAGCAGAACCGGGGACCCGCATGACCATCCCCATGACCAAGGTGGCCCGCCAGGCGCGCATCGCCGAGCTGCTCCAGCGGCGAGCGGTGCGGTCCCAGCCGGAGCTCGCCAAGCTCCTGGCCGAGAGCGGGGTCGAGGTCACCCAGGCCACCCTCTCCCGCGACCTGGACGAGCTCGGCGCGCTGAAGCTGCGCGCCGAGGACGGCTCCCTGGTCTACGCCCTGCCGGGCGAGGGCGGCGGCCGGATCCCGCTGCACCGGCTGGGCAACGGCGGCGAGTCCCCGGCGGCCAGGCTCGGCCGCCTCGCCGAGGAGCTCCTCGTCGCCGCGGACGCGTCCGCGAACCTGGTGATCGTCCGCACCCCGCCGGGCGCCGCGCAGTTCCTCGCCTCCGCCATCGACCACGCCGGCTGGGAGTCGATCCTCGGCACCGTGGCGGGGGACGACACGATCCTCGTGATCAGCCGCGACCCGGCGGGCGGGGCGTCGGTCGCCGAAGCCCTGCTGCGCCTCGCCGACCGACGCGGCTAGCCCTCCTTCCGGCGGGCCGCCCCCGCCGCCCGAACCACCCAGCAGACTTTTTCCGAAAGAGAGCAACAATCATGACTGACCGGGTCGTACTCGCCTTCTCCGGCGGCCTCGACACCTCCGTCGCCATCCCGTTCCTCGCCGAGAAGACCGGGGCGGAGGTCGTCGCCGTGGCAGTCGACGTCGGCCAGGGCGGCGAGGACATGGAGGTCATCCGCAAGCGGGCCATCGACTGCGGCGCCGTCGAGTCCGTCGTCGTCGACGCCCGCGAGGAGTTCGCCGCGGACTTCTGCGTGCCAGCCCTGCAGGCCAACGCCCTCTACATGGACCGCTACCCGCTGGTCTCCGCGCTTTCGCGGCCCCTGATCGTCAAGCACCTGGCCGCCGCGGCCAAGGAGTTCGGCGGCACGCACGTCTCACACGGCTGCACCGGCAAGGGCAACGACCAGGTCCGCTTCGAGGCGGGGCTGGCCGCGCTCTTCCCCGAGCTGAAGGTCATCGCCCCCGCCCGCGACTACGCGTGGACCCGGGACAAGGCGATCGCCTACGCCGAGCAGAAGAACCTCCCGATCGAGACCACCAAGAAGAACCCGTACTCGATCGACCAGAACATCTGGGGCCGCGCCGTCGAGACCGGCTTCCTGGAGGACATCTGGAACGGCCCCACCGAGGACGTCTACTCCTACACCGCCGACCCCACCCAGCCGCGCGAGGCCGACGAAGTGATCATCAGCTTCGTCGAGGGCGTCCCGGTGGCGATCGACGGGCGGCGCCTGACCCCGTTCCAGATCATCTCCGAGCTCAACCGGCGGGCCGGCGCCCAGGGCGTCGGCAGGCTCGACATGGTCGAGGACAGGCTCGTCGGCATCAAGTCCCGCGAGGTCTACGAGGCTCCCGGCGCGATCACGCTGATCACCGCGCACATGGAGCTGGAGAACGTCACCGTCGAGCGGGACCTGGCCCGGTTCAAGCGCTCGGTGGACCAGCGCTGGGGCGAACTCGTCTACGACGGCCTGTGGTTCTCCCCGCTCAAGAAGGCCCTCGACACCTTCATCGCCGAGGCCCAGCGGCACGTCACCGGCGAGATCCGGATGACCCTGCACGGCGGCCGGGCCACCGTCACCGGTCGGCGCTCCGAGACCTCGCTGTACGACTTCAACCTCGCCACCTACGACACCGGCGACACCTTCGACCAGTCCCTCGCCAAGGGCTTCGTCGAGTTGTGGAGCCTTCCTTCGAAGATCGCGGCCGCCCGGGACGCCCGCCGATCCTGATTGGGCTATGGTCGCGGATTGAACTGGGAGGGAGAAGACGGTGACTGATGGTGGCAAGCCGATGCGGCTCTGGGGTGGCCGGTTCGAGGGGGGTCCGGCCGACGCGCTGACCAGGCTCTCGGTGAGCGTGCACTTCGACTGGCGGCTCGTGCCGTACGACCTGCTCGCCTCGCGGGCGCACGCGCGGGTGCTGCACCGCGCGGGGCTGCTCACCGAGGAGGAGCTGGAGCGCATGATCGGCGCTCTGGACGACCTGGAGCGGGCCTGCAAGGCCGGTGAGTTCCGGCCGACCGTGGCCGACGAGGACGTGCACACCGCGCTGGAGCGCGGCCTGCTGGAGCGCCTCGGCACGCTCGGCGGCAAGCTGCGCGCCGGACGCAGCCGCAACGACCAGGTCGCCACAGACCTGCGGCTCTACCTCCGCGACCACGTCCGGCACATCGTCTCCCGCCTGGTCGAGCTGGAGACCGCGCTGATGAGCCAGGCCGAGGAGCACGCCGAGACGGCGGCGCCGGGCATGACCCACCTGCAGCACGCGCAGCCGGTCTCCTTCGGCCACCAGCTGCTCGCGCACGTCCACGCCTTCGCCCGCGACATCGACCGGCTGCGCGACTGGGACCGCCGCGCGGCGGTCTCCCCGCTCGGCTCCGGCGCGCTGGCCGGCTCGTCGCTCCCGCTCGACCCGCAGGCGGTCGCCGCCGAGCTGGGCTTCGACTCGGCCGCGCCGAACTCGATGGACGCGGTCGCCGACCGCGACTTCGCCGCCGAGTTCCTGTTCTGCGCGGCGATGATCGGCACGCACCTGTCGCGGCTGGGCGAGGAGATCGTCCTGTGGGCCTCGCAGGAGTTCCGCTGGATCGAGATGGACGACGCCTACTCCACCGGCTCGTCGATCATGCCGCAGAAGAAGAACCCGGACGTCGCCGAGCTCGCCCGGGGCAAGAGCGGCCGCCTCATCGGCAACCTGATGTCGATGCTGACGACGCTCAAGGGCCTGCCGCTGACCTACAACCGGGACCTGCAGGAGGACAAGGAGCCGGTCTTCGACTCCGTGGACACCCTGCTGCTCGTCCTGCCCGCCATGGCCGGGCTGGTCGCCACCATGCGGGTCAACACCGCCAAGCTGGAGGCCTCGGCGCCCGACGGGTTCGCCCTCGCCACCGACCTGGCCGAACTGCTGGTCCGCCGGGGCGTGCCGTTCCGCGAGGCGCACGAGGCGGTCGGTCACCTGGTCGTCTGGTGCCAGGTGAACGACAAGGACCTCGACGAGCTCACCGACGAGGAGCTCGCCAAGGTCTCGCCGCACTTCACGCCCGACTCGCGCGAGGTGCTGTCGGTCCCGGGCGCGCTGGCGGCCCGCAAGGCCCACGGCGGCACGGCCCCCGACCGGGTCCGCGACCAGCTCATCGCCCTGCGCGAGGCCGTCGACGCCCAGGCAGCATGGGCGATCGGAGACTGACGGCCCCCGGCGGAGCCGGCGTCCCGGCGGGCGTCCGCTCGCCGGGACCACCGGCCCGGCCGCCGACGCCTCCGACGGGACGGACGCGTCCGGCGTATCCGGTACGGCGGACGCCCCCGATGCGTCCGATGCGTCCGGGGGGCGTCCGCCCGCCGGATCCGCGCCGCTGTCCCGGGACTTCTTCGACCGGCCCGCGCACGAGGTCGCCCCGGACCTGCTGGGCCGGGTGCTCGTGCACGGGCCGGTCGCGCTGCGCCTGACCGAGGTCGAGGCGTACGGCCTGCCGGGACAGGACCCGGCGGCCCACACCTACCGCGGCCTGACCCCGCGCAACGCGGTGATGTTCGGCCCGCCCGGCCACCTGTACGTCTACTTCACGTACGGCATGCACTTCTGCGCCAATCTCGTCTGCCTCCCCGAGGGCATGGGATCGGGCGTGCTGCTGCGGGCCGGTGAGGTGATCTCCGGGGCGGGGGAGGCGCTGGCCCGCCGAGGCGCTGGCACGGGCCGGGCCGTCTCCGGACGCGACCTCGCCCGGGGGCCCGCTCGGTTGGCGGTGGCTCTCGGCTTCGGCCGCGAGCACAACGGGCTCGACGCCTGCTCCACCGGGCCGCCGGGACCCTCCGGGCGGCTCGCCGTACTCGAAGGTGACCCGCCCGGACCCGGCCTGATCCGGTCGGGTCCGCGCACCGGGGTGTCGTCGGGAAAGGAGACGCCCTGGCGCTTCTGGATCGACGGGGACCCCACCGTCTCGCCGTACCGGGCGCACGTCCCGCGCCGTCGCCGGGACACCGCCGACCCGGCGGGGAGCGGGACCCGGTGAGGCGTCCCGGCCGGCCCGGTGGTTTCGAGTGGCGCAACGGTGCCGGGATCGGGCAGGCTGTAGGCGAAGCCGTGAATGACCCAACGAGCATGAAAGCAAGGATCGTGACCGACATTCTGGATGACCTCGCCTGGCGCGGCCTGATCGCGCAGTCCACCGACATCGACGCCCTGAGGGCGGCGATGGCCGAGGGTCCGATCACGGTCTATTGCGGCTTCGACCCGACCGCGCCCTCGCTCCACGTCGGCAACCTGGTCCCGCTGCTGACCCTGGCCCGGCTGCAGAAGGCGGGTCACCGGGCCATCGGCCTGGTGGGCGGTGCGACGGGTCTGATCGGCGACCCGAGCGGGCGCAGCACGGAGCGCTCGCTCAACTCCTCCGACGTCGTCGCCGAGTGGGTGGCGCGCATCCGGGTCCAGGTGGAGAGGTTCCTCGACTTCTCCGACGAGACGCGCGGGATCCTCGTCAGCAACCTCGACTGGACCGCGGGCATGTCCGCCATCGACTTCCTGCGCGACGTCGGCAAGCACTTCCCGGTGAACCGCATGCTCGCCCGGGAGTCGGTGTCCGCCCGGCTGGGCGGCGAGGGACTCAGCTACACCGAGTTCAGCTACCAGATCCTGCAGGCCAACGACTACCTGGAGCTGTACCGCCGGCACGGCTGCGCACTGCAGATCGGCGGCAGCGACCAGTGGGGCAACATCACCGCGGGCACCGACCTCGTCCGCCGGGTGACCGGCGGCCACGTGCACGCGCTGACGGTTCCGCTGATCACCAAGGCGGACGGCACCAAGTTCGGCAAGACCGCCGGCGGTGCGGTGTGGCTCAACCCGGAGATGACCTCGCCGTACGCGTTCTACCAGTTCTGGCTGAACGCCGACGACCGCGACGTGGTGAAGTTCCTCAAGATCTACAGCTTCCGGTCCCGCGAGGAGATCGAGGAACTGGAGAAGGCCGCGGCCGAGCGCCCGGCGGCCCGGGAGGCGCAGCGCGCGCTCGCCGAGGAGCTGACCACGCTGCTGCACGGTGCGGACGAGTGCGCCGCGGTGATCGCGGCGTCGGCGGCGCTGTTCGGCCGGGGCTCGCTGGAGGAACTGCCGGCGCACACCCTGGGAGCGGCCCTGGCGGAGGTGCCGCGCATGGAGGTGTCCGCGCTCGGGGTCCCGTTCGTCGACCTCCTGGCGGGGAGCGGGCTGGTGGAGTCCAAGTCCGCCGCCCGCCGTGCCGTCAAGGAGGGCGGAGCGTACCTCAACAACCTGAAGGTCGTCGACGAGGCTTACGTGCCGGCCTCCGCGGACCTGCTGCACGGGCGCTACCTGGTGCTGCGCCGCGGCAAGAGGTTCGGCGCCGTCGAGGTCGTCTGACGCTCCGGTTCGTACGGTGAACGCCCCGGCTCCGGCCGGGGCGTTCGTCGTTCGGAGGGTAACGTTCCGGTAGCGATGAGGGACGGTTTCTCTCTTCTGTCCTCGTGACCTGCGGATTCGGAGGACGCTGCGGATTTGACGAGGCTCCGGAGGCGACCTATGGTTCTCAATGTCCCGAGAGCGGGCCGGACGCCGGATCGGCGGACGGGCCTCGGGGAAATCCCACTGAACGAACCTCGGCCTCTGGTCGTGCCCGTGTCACCGGAAAACCGGTTGATTGGACATGGCGCAGATGGCACGGTAAGTTAGAGGGGTTGCCCCGGAGACGGGGTGGTTCCGGTCGGACCGGGATCG
>NZ_CDRNDK010000122.1:0-14902 GCF_977012225.1 Planomonospora algeriensis
CGCTGGCCGTACCTCCGCTGCGCGCCGCCCCGGCCCCGCAAGCCGTACCGGCTCCGCGAACCACCCCGGCTCCGCAGACGGGACCGGCCGCACCCGCAGGGCCGGCCGCGCGAGCCGTGTCCGACGACCCCGCCGTTCCATCGCCCGTGGACACGGCCGCCCCTTCCCGTCAGGAGGACCCGTGAGCATCCGTGTCCTGGTCGCCGACGATCATGCGGCGGTGCGCACCGGGATCGTCCTCATCCTCGGCGGCCACGACGACATCGAGGTCGTCGGCGAGGCCGCGGACGGCGAGCAGGCCGTGGCCATGGCCACGGCGCTCAGGCCGGACGTCGTGCTGATGGACGTCCGGATGCCGAAACTGGACGGGATCTCGGCCACGCGCGAGCTGAGCGGGATCGCCGACGTACTGATCCTGACCACCTTCGACGTCGACGAGTACGTCTTCGGGGCGCTGCGCGCGGGAGCCGCCGGATTCCTGCTCAAGAACACCGACGCCGACGCCCTGGTGGAGGCCGTCCGGGTGGTGGCCCGGGGCGACGGCCTCATCTCGCCCGCCGTCACCCGGCGGCTGATCTCGGAATTCCGGTCGTCCGTCCCCCGGCGGGGACCCCGCGAGGTCGAGAGCTTGACGCCACGCGAGCGCGAGGTGCTGGCGTGCATCGGGCGGGGGCTGTCGAACGCGGAGATCGCCCGCGAGCTGGACATGGCGGAGGCGACCACGAAGACCCACGTCAGCCGGTTGCTGAACAAGCTGGGCCTCCGCAGCCGCGTCCAGGCCGCGATCCTCGCCCAGGAGCTCGCGGAGGAGTTCTGAGACCACCGGGCCGACATCCGGAACCACCGAGCAGACTCCCGGGAGCCGGGTAGACGCCCGGAACCGCCGAGCAGTCGCCCGGGGAGCCGGATAGACGCCCGGGAAGCGGGTGGGCGTCGAGAGCCGGGCGTGCCCCTGGGAGTCCCGGGTGGGCACCGGGGAACCCGCGTCTCAGGCGTCCCCGGGCTTCTCCTCGGCGGGCACGTACAGGGAGAGCGTCTCGGCGATGCAAGCGGGCTTGGCCCGGCCCTCGACCTCGACCGTCATCTTCATCTTCGACAGGTAGCCCGAGGGCGTGCCCTTGAGGTCGGTGAGCTCGGCTCCGCACCGCACCCGCGCGCCCACCGGGACCGGGGAGGGGAAGCGGACCTTGTCGAGGCCGTAGTTGATGCCCATGGCCAGGCCGTCCACCCGGAACAGCTCCATCATGAACGACGGCAGCAGCGACAGGCTCAGGTAGCCGTGGGCGATGGTCCCGCCGAACGGGCCCCCTGCCGCGGCCTCGACGTCGACGTGGATCCACTGGTGGTCGCCGGTGGCGTCGGCGAACAGGTTCACCTGCTCCTGGGTCACCGTCCGCCACTCGCTGTGGCCGAGGTGCTCGCCGACCGCGGACTTGAGCTCCTGGATGTTCGAGAAGATCCTCATTCTGGAACTTTATTCCGTTCCGGGGATCACGGGAAGACTCGCCACCGCGAGCCCTCTCCCGCCGCCTTCCTCCATGTCGGACGACGCCGGCACCGCGATCGGCGGCATGACCGCGGTGGACCGGCACCGGTTCCCGGTCATCGAGCGGAACGGCCGAGACCGGTTGTCCCGCTATCGGGACCGCCCTGAGACCGGAGGCGCTTATCCTTCGGGGGAAGCCCCGGAAACCGACAAAGGGAACGCCGACCTTCATGTGGCCTCCATCATCTCCCCAGGACCCGCAAGGCCAGCAGCCCCCTGCCGGGCCCGGGCAGCCTCCCGCGGACCCCTGGCAGCCCCAGCACCACGGGCCTCAAGGGCAGCAGCCGCCTTACGCGCCTCAAGGACAGCAGCCCTTCCACAGCCAGCAGCCGCCCTACGGACCCCAGGGACAGCAGTCCCCGTACGCACCCCAGGGACAGCAGCCGCCTTACGCGCCCCAAGGACAGCAGCCCTTCCACAGCCAGCAGCCGCCCTACAGCGGGCAGACGATCCCCGGTGGCTGGTCCCAGCCGCCGGCCAGGCCGCCCGGGCGCAGGTCGCTCTGGCCCTGGACCCTGGGTGGAGCCGTCGTGGTCTTCGTCGCCCTGGCAGTGGTGTTCGCCCTGCTCCCCGATGATCCGGCAGCCACCAGAGCCGCCTCGGGCGCGCCGTCCAGCGCCGCCTCGGCCGCGCCGTCCGGTGCCCCTTCGACCGCACCGTCGACGCAGCCGGAGGACCCTGCCGAGGATCCCTCGCAGGCCTCCGTCTCGAATGAACCGACCGCTCCGGCCTCGGGTGGCCGGCTCATCAAGGCCGCCGACGGCAAGAGCCAGATCACCGTCCCGAACGACTGGAAGAAGCTGGCCCTGCTGGACAGCGCCGGCATCCAGCAGGGCAACACGGTCAAAGAGCAGTACCTGATGGTGATCAGCGAGAGCGCTTCCGGCTTCGACTTCGATCTGGGCGGTTACGCCGAGGCCGTCACCGAGAAGCTGCAGGCGAGCCTGACCGATCCCGTCCTCGGCGAGTACCGGTCGCTTTTCGTCAACGGCGCCCCGGCCCGTCAGTACGAGCTGCGCGGCACGACCCAGGGCCTCGACATCGTCTACTGGGTGACGTTCGTGGAGGGTGAGCAGAGCTTCCACCAGGTCATCGCCTGGACCCTGGCGGACCGGAGCGACATCCACGGCCCGCTGCTGCGTCAGGTCTCGGCGACCTTCAAGGAAGTCGCCGGCGCATAGCCGTACAGGGTTGACCATCTTTAAACGCTTAACTAAATTGATGTAGGACATGGAGAACGGCTACTCGCTGCTGGACAGCACGATGTACGCGTTGATCGTGCGGCTCGGCTCCCACAAGCGCCAGATCGCCGCAGGCCTGGAGAGACTGGGCCTGCGGCTGGGCCAGGAGGTCTACCTGGCCCAGCTCTGGCGCCGAGACGGGCTCTGCCAGGGCGAGCTGGCCGAGCGCACGAAGGTGACGGCGGCCAACATCACGCAGGTGCTGCGCGGCCTGGAGAAGCAGGGCCTGGTGGTACGGCGTCGCGACGACGGGGACGCCCGGGTCCAGCGGGCCTGGCTGACCGATGCCGGGCGCGCGCTGGAGCGGCCGGTGACGGAGGTCTGGCACGACGCGGAGACCGCCTGGCTGGCGAGTCTGACCCCGACCCAGCGCAAGGCCATCGCTCGACTGCTCTGACCCTTCTCGCCCCTTCATTGCAAGGCATGCCCATTAAGTTAAGTGGTTAAGGAGTTTTGATGGACCTGGGACTGAAGGACCGCACCGTCGTCGTGACCGGGGCCTCCGGTGGCATCGGACGGGAGATCGCCCGCGGCTATGCGGCCGAGGGAGCCCACGTGATCCTCACCTACCGGAGCGCCCCCGAGGAGGCCGACGCGCTCGCCCGGGAGATCGGCGGGCTCGCGCTGCCGTACGACCTGGGCGATCCCGGCTCGGCGGAGACCCTGGTCGCCGGGGTTCTGGAGCGGATGGGCGGGATCGACGTGCTGGTCAACAACGCCGTCCGCTGGGGCGGCCGTCCGCCGGGACCGGACGGTTCTTTCGAGGACGTGCCCGACGCCGAGTGGGTGGAGGTGCTCAGGCACAATGTCGAGGGAGCCCTGCGGCTCAGCCGCCTGGTCGCCCCCGGCATGAGGGAACGCGGCTTCGGCCGCTTCGTCCATGTCTCCTCGGGTGTCGTCACCGAGGGCATGATCGGCGGCGAGTACTACGCGGCGGCCAAGGGCGCGCTGCACGGCTTCAGCCGCTCGGCCGCCTTCAGCCTCGGCCGCGACGGTGACGTCCTGTCCAACGTCGTCATGCCGGGCTTCACCCGGACCGCCCGCAACGAGGCGATGGCCGAAGCCGTGGGCCACCACTACAGCGCCCGCGCCCCGATCGGCCGACTGCTGGACGCCGCCGAGGTCGCCAACGCCGTCGTCTACCTGGGCTCGGCCGCCAACACCGGCATCACCGGCCAGGTCATCGCGGTGACCGGAGGCGTGTGACCCGCGCACCGCCGGATGTCCCTCAGAGCCGTGGAAACGCCTTGCCCGGCCCGCGGAACACCGCGAGGATGCGCAGGTGATCCACTACACCGACGCCGTCGGCGCCGTCCGCGCCGAGCAGTTGCAAGGTTTCTTCGTCGGCTGGCCCAGGGCCGCCTCCCCTGAGCAGCATCTGGCGGTCCTCCGCGGCAGCCACCGTGTCGTCGTCGCGGTCGACGACGGCACGGACCGCGTCGTCGGATTCGTCAACATGATCAGCGACGGGGTCCTGACCGCCTACATCCCCTGGCTGGAGGTCCTGCCCGAATACCAGGGGTGGGGGATCGGCACGGAGCTGATGCGCCGGATCCTCGACGCGGCCGATCACCTCTACTCGGTCGATCTGCTCTGCGAGGCCCCGCTCCAGCCGTACTACGAGCGGTTCGGCATGCTCCCGGTCCCCGGGATGAGCCGCCTGCGCCGCTCCGCCCTCGACGGCCGGCCCGCCCCGGACGGGCCCGCACGCGACTGATCCCCCGTACGGTCTCCGACCGCTTCCCTCCAGGTCGATCCCCCGGTCGATCCCCCGGCCGATCCCCCGGTCGATCAGCCCGAAGCCCTCCTGCGGTCTCACTCGAGGAACTCCAGCAGCCGCCGGTTCAGCTCCTCCGGCCGCCAGGCCGGAGCGGCGTGGTGCGACACGCCCGCCAGCGTCACCGTGCGGGCCTGCGGCATCAGCCGCCGCACCCCCGCGACCAGCCTGCGGACGTCGTGTGCCCGGCTGCGCTCCGCCGGCAGGACGAGCGTCGGAGTCTCCGAGGCCCGTAGCCGGGCGGCGTCCGGGCGGCGCCCTACGACGACCTTGGAGCTGGGGAAGTCCACCGCGCCCGACACGTAGAGCCGCAGCCACGCGGGATCGAGGGGCGCTCCGTCCGTCTCCCAGTCGATGAAGACACGCACCCGCCCGGCGGTCGGCCGCAGCAGCACCGGCAGGGCGTGCGCCAGGTAGCGGGGGCTGAACCCGGTGAAGCACCGAGTGGGGTCGATGAGCGCGAGCCTGCGCACCCGCTGCGGCGCGTGCAGCGCGAAGCCGAGGGCCAGCTCTCCCCCGGACGAGTGACCGCACAGGTCCGCGCGGTCGAGCCCGAGTCCCTCGAACGTCGACTCCAGCCAGTCCATCAGATCGCGTTGGTCGCGGATCGGCCGGCCGTCATGGACGCTGCGGCCGGGCTCCCCGATCTGGTCGACCGCGTACACCCGATGCGCGGAGCCGAGAGCGGCGACGTTGGCGAACCAGACGGCCGAGGTGGCCCCGCCGCCATGCAGCAGGACCAGCGGATTCCCCTCCCGCGGCCCGCAGACCTGCACCCGGGTGGTGCCGTAGGCGGAGCGGACGTCGATCGGTTCGGTGGTGATCGGCCACTGCTCCAGGACGGCCTGGTAGGCGGCGAGGAAACGTTTCTCCGCCTCCGGCGTCCGGAAGGCGGGGGTGGCGGACGTGGCTCCGGTCATGGGCACTCCGATCTGTTCGGGGAGTCCGATCACCACTTCTGATCGGCGGGCAGGCGCGGCGGGGACCCGCCGGCGGGACGCACGGGCGTCATCCGTCCGCGGGCGCGAACTGGTCCCCGCCGACGACGCGGAGCAGTTCGAGCCGGGCGACGTCGTCGCTCCCCGGCGGCGGGGTGAAGACGACCAGACGCTGGTCCTCCTCCGGAGCGAGCAGGACCTCGCAGTCCAGCTCGACCGGCCCGACCAGCGGGTGGAGGAGCCGCATGCGGCTGCGGCGGCGGACGGCGACCTCGTGCAGTTCCCAGAGCACGCGGAACTCCTCACTGGCCTCGCCGAGCCGGCGGACCAGCCGGGCCGCGACGGGGTCGCCCGGCCTGCGGGCGACGGCCGCGCGCAGGTCGGCGACGTGCATCCGGCTGTAGTGCCCGTGCTCGCCGGCCGGGTACGGCGCGCGCGCCCCGGGATCGGTGAACCAGCGCCAGACCAGGTTGCGGCCGTGCTCCGACACCGTGCACACCCCGCCGAGCAGAGCCCGGGCCATCGCGTTCTGAGCGAGCACGTCACCGAGATCACCGACCACCTGCGCCGGGGTGTCGGTGAGCCGGTCGAGCAGGTGAAGGAGACCCGGCCGGACGTGCTCGCCCGCGTGCCGGCCGGCCGGTGGGCGATGCCCCGCCAGCAGGTAGAGATGATCTCTCTCGTCGGTGTCCAGCCGGAGGGCGCGGACGAGCGAGGCCAGTGTCTGCACCGACGGCTGGGGGCTGCGGCGCTGCTCCATACGGACGTAGTAGTCAACCGACATCCCGGCCAGCTGGGCCACTTCCTCGCGCCGCAGGCCGGGCGTGCGGCGCCTGGGGCCGCCGGGGAGCCCGGCCTCCTCCGGCCGCAGCCTCTCGCGGGAGCGGCGCAGGAACCCGGCGAGCTCCTGACGGTTCATCGGCATGCCGTGATCATCCCAAATCGATCAGGATCCAGCCAGGGACCGCCGATCCCCCGGAGAGACGGTCCTCTTCTCAACCCTCCAGGACGGCGGCAGTGTCTCCGGCATCCCGGTGTTCCGGGTGTGGAACCGCCTCTCGCCCGGACTCGACCGGACCTCGGCCGCATCCGCACCGGGGCCGTCGAACCGAACACGAAGGAGCCGTCAATGCCTGTCGTCACCGTCGGAAACGCCCAGGTCCACTACACCCGTACCGGCACCGGCCCGGCCCTCGTCCTGGTGCACGGCACCGGCTCCGCGGGCGCCGAGCTGACGTGGGGCGGGATCACCCACCGGTTCGCCGACCGGCACACGGTGATCACGCCCGACCTGTCCGGAACCGACCGGACCTCCGACGACGGTGCACCGCTCACCGTCGAAGGCCTCGCCGAGCAGGTCGCGGCCGTCATCGAGGATGCCGCGGATGCCGAGCGCGCGGAGGGTACTGCGGACGCCGGAGCGGGCCCGGCGGCCGACGTCCTCGGCTTCTCGATGGGCGCGCCGGTGGCCGCCGCGCTCGCGGCCTCCCGTCCCGACCTGGTGCGGCGGCTGATCCTGGTCGCCGGATGGATCCGTACGGACTCCGACGAGTACATGCGGAACCTGTTCGCCTTGTGGCGGCGGCTGGGGAGCGTGGACGCCGAGGCGTTCGGCCGGAGCGTCACGATGACCGGGTTCAGCCGGGACTTCCTCAACACGATCGGCAGGGAGGAGGTCGAGAGGCTGGTGCCGAACCTGCCGCCGACTCCCGGAACACTGCGCCACGTCGACCTGGACGCACGCGTGGACATCCGCCGGCTGTTGCCCCTCATCCAGGCGGAGACCCTGGTCGTCGGCTGCTCCCAGGACGCCACCGTCCCGGTGGGCAACAGCCGGGATCTGCACGCGGCGATCCCCGGCAGCGCCTACGCCGAGATCGACGCGGGGCACGTCGCCTTCTTCGAGAAGCCGGACGAGTTCACCGGACTCGTCCGGGACTTCCTCGCCCGGGACTCCGCCCCCGCCCTGTGACCTCCGCTCCGGCCCTGTGACCTCCACCCCGACCCCGCGACCTTCCCCCGGTTCCTTGACCTGCCTGCAGCCCACTCCGCCCACCGGATGTCCCTAGACTCCCGGCCATGGACTTGCGGCAGCTCACGGACGAGGTCGAGGCGGTCTCCGATGCCTACGCGCTCAGACACGGCATCACCCGGGACTCCACCTGGTTCCTGCTGAAGCTCCAGGAGGAGGTCGGCGAACTGACGCAGGTGTTCCTCATGCGCGCCGGTCAGTCCCGGGACAAGGGGTACTCGCGTGAGGAACTGGAGTCCGGCTTCCGCTCCGAGCTCGCCGACGTCCTCTCCCACGTCCTGCTGATGGCCCGGCACCACGGTGTCGATCTGGAGGCCGAGGTCGCCCGGAAGTGGCTGCCGTGGCACCCGGACCGGCTCTCCGCGCAGGGCGGGAACGAGCAGTGACGGCGCTCGGAGGGCTCGGCGGCCGCCGCGGAACTTGACGACCTTCGCGGAAGGTGAAGACTGTGTCGCCATGGAACTCGTCGGGAAGATCACCGCAGACCGTCCGTTGCTCGTGGTCGCGGTCAAGGAAGAGGCGCAGTCCCTCGACACGGACCTGCCGGTGCTGCTCACCGGCATAGGCAAGGTCGACGCCGCGATCGCGCTGGCCACCGTACTCGCCCGCGAGCCCCGCCCCTCCCAGATCGTCAACCTGGGTACGGCGGGGGCCCTGCGTCCGGGGTGGACCGGCACCCACGTCATCGGCACCGTGATCCAGCACGACCTGGACACCGACCTGCTGCGCGCCCTCACCGGCGAGACCTACGGGGCGGCCCTGACCCTGGACGCGGACGGCGGCCCGGTCCTGGCGACCGGTGACGCCTTCATCGCGGACGAGGCCGCACGCGAGCGCCTCGCGGCCCGGGCGCATCTGGTCGACATGGAGGGTTACGCCCTGGCGGCGGCCGCGGGCCGGGCCGGCGTGCCGATCCGCATCGTCAAGCACGTCAGCGACGACGCGGGCGACGGCGCGGCGAGGAGCTGGCGCGAGTCGGTGGCCGACTGCGCCCGCGCCCTGGCCGACTGGACCGCCCGCCACCTGGACCCGTGCCCCTGACACCCCGGTGCTATCCGATGGCCGCCAGCCCGGGCAGGACCAGGTTCATGGTCTTGTCGGGGTAGCAGGCCAGCTGCCGGGCCTTTCCGGTCTCGAGGTCGACCGCGTAGGCCCTGGTCTCCGTACCTAGGTGGAGGATCGTGATCTCCGCGCCGCTCCGCCAGAGGGAGGTGCCCGTGATGCCGCCGTCCTTCGGCAGCCCCCGGATCGCGACCCGCCGCAGGATCCGCCCGGTCCTGGCGTCGAGGAGGGTGAGCGTGTGCTTCTCGAGGCCGCGCGCCTTGAAGTCGAAGGCGGCCACCGTACGGCCGTCCGGAGCGAGTTCGCTGAACATGATGAACGTGCCGTCGAAGCGCACCGGTGCGCCTCCACCGGTGACGGGCATCAGCCACAGGTCGGTCTTGACGTACCGGACCAGCTCGGCGACGCCGTCCTTGACGCCGACCGTCTCGAACTTGCCGTTCACCGACATCTTCCTGCCGGTCCGCATGTCGATCAGCAGCCCGGGATCCTTCGTCCCCTCCCGCGGGTCGAAGACCACGTAGCGGCCGTCGTCGGAGACCACGAGCATGGAGCCGATGCCGATCCGTTCCTCCTCCACCCTGACGGGGGAGACCGTCTCGGAGCCGTTCACCAGGTCGCGGACCACATGCGCCTGAGCCTGCCGGCTGTAGTAGGCGAGCATGCGCCCGTCCCGGCTGATCGCGACGGGGACGCGCCGGTCCTCGGTGTTCCAGACGAGTGCCTGCCGTACCCGGTAGGTCGTGCCGGCTCCGGTGACCACCCGCCACTCGACGGCGCTGCAGTCCGGGGGGCGCTCCGGGTCCCGGTCGACCTTGCAGGACGTCAGGTACGCGTGGCTGAGCACGCCCACCTTGCCTCCGGGCAGATCGGGCACCGCGTCCGCGTCCACGCGCTGCGACGTGGCCGTGTCGGCGCGCTGTGACATGGCCGTGTCGGCGGCGTCGGCCGGGGCGCCGCCGCGCGGTCCCGGCAGCGTCACGGCCGCCGCCACCGCGCCGAACGTCGCGACGCCGTGGCCGCGGCCAGCGCCAGGGTGACGCGCCGCCTGCGCCGATGGCCGGTGATGACCAGGTCGGCCAGGTTCACCGGAGGGGCCTCGGCGGCGATCTCGTCCAGCGCTTCGTGCAACCTGGTCATCGGACCGCCTCCCTGATCTCGGAATCGGACAGCAGGTGCGCCAGCTCGGGCGCGAGCGCGCGCAGACGGGCCAGCGCGTGATGGGCCTGGCTCTTGACCGTGCCCACCGAGCACCCGAGCGTCTCGGCCGTCTGCACCTCGGTGAGGTCCATCCAGAAGCGCAGCACGATCACGGCACGCTGCTTGGGCGTCAGCCTGGCCAGCGCCTGGCGCAGCACGATCCGGTCGAGGGAGGCGTCCTCGTGGGAGACGCCGTGTTCCGGAGGGTCGGCGCTCGGCGACTCGGGGCGCGGCCGGCGCCACCAGGAGATGTACTGGTTGACCAGCGCCTTGCGCGTGTACGCCTCCGGACTGCCGTCCCTGGAGAGCTTGGGCCACCGCCCCGCGACTTTGATCAGGACGCTCTGCAGCAGGTCCTCCGCGAGATGGGCGTCCCCCGTGAGCAGGTACGCGGTCCGCATCAGCGCCTGCTGGCGGGCGAGCACGAACTCGCGGAAGCCGTCGTGATGGTTCAAGGTGATCTCCTCTCACCCGTTCCCAACGCGAGCCGCCCGGCGAATGGTTGTAGTCCGTCGCCCGCTTTCCGGCGAAGCCGCCCGATCACCGCGCGGTGGTCAGGCGACCGCGGCGCGGGTCACGTCGTACGGGTCCCAGTCGAGGTCCCAGAAGGCGCCGAGGCCGTGGTCCTGGATGAAACGGTGTTCGCTGGAGTGGATGGGATGGCAACCGGTGATGCTGACTCCTCCACCGGATCGGCCATCTCGAGCTGCGACTTCAGAGAACGCTCGACGGCCGCTCGGCCTCGACATCCGTGGTATCGGGCGTGGGATGACTCGTGATTTTCGCCACCGAGGACGATTCCGATCGGTCGCGCCGGGTCGCGACGACCAGGAGAACCGCGCCCAGAAGATATGAGAGGCCGAGCCAGACGGACGATGGCGCTTCGATGTACAAGAAAGAATCACCGGAGCCGTCAAAGTCGCGAGTTATCCTCCTGGATGCGGCAAGCCAGTTGTGCATGACCGTACCGAGAACGTTGACCAGTCCCAGGGACCCGACCAGTCCGGCGGCCAGGAGGCTTACCCGGCCCCGCCACCGGCCGCCGGCGACGGCGGCCGCTCCGGATATCAACGAGGGGACTGCGAATATCAGAATGAAAGCATCCACCAGGAGAAGCAGCCTGTACGCCTCTTCCAGAGGAGAGCCGAACAAGCCCGCCAGATTGAACAATCCGATCCCGGAGTGATTACCGGTGTCTCTCCCGCAGTAGCCGGCGGACTCGCTGGCCCATCCGCAGTTCGAGGCGAACATGGTCGGCACGAAGACGAGCGACGTGGCCATGATTCGCAGCGTCAACGGTTTCATCCGATGGTCCTCCGGTCGTACTGGCATCATCCACAGGGGGCGGCCTGGAAGTATGTCATGACCTGAATGGACCGCATCAAAGGGCCATATCAGAATCGCGCCCCCGCCTTGCACGGGGAGTGCGGCCGGTCCGCCTGGAACGGCATGGGACGGCGTTGGATCGCAACCAGAACTGCGACTAGGAAGCGACCGCCGTGGTACGGCCTCTCTGTCGTGAGCGGGTGGCAGGATCATCGCCGTGACAGACATCGATGATCTCCTCTGGCGGGTGTCCGCCAAGGCGCGCACGACCATGGAGCACCTGCCTCCCCCCGCGACGGCGGAGGAAGTGACACAGGCGGAACGCATCTTGGGCTTCCAGCTTCCTGACGTGCTCGTTCGGCTCTACTGCGAGGTAGCCAACGGCGGCTTCGGTCCCGACTATCAGCTCCTGCCGCTGCTGGGTGAAGGACGTACCGCCGTGAGCGACTACCAGGAGGAGCGGGACGGTTCGGAGCCCGGCGATGACGCGCACTGGCCGCCCGACGTGCTGCCCGTCCTGGACTGGGGGTGTGGCATGTACGCCGCCGTGGACTGCCGCAGTCCGGAGGGGACCGTGCTGCTCTTCGAGCCGAACGGGATCAACGGTGACTGGCACCGCGCGTGGCACATCGACGCGGAGAGTCTGACCGACTGGCTGGAGACCTGGCTTTCGGGGACGGGCTGGTACGAGGAAGAGGCCGACGAAGACAGCGAGATGCGACCATGGGAGCCGGCCCGGCAGCGGCTGGCAGGGGAAAGGTGACCATCCCGAAGCAGCGGGTTGGAAGTGGAGCGGCAGTCGGCGACTCCGCAATACGGCGGCCTGCGGTTACGGGCTATGGCATGGTGAACGCGATGAAGATCATTCCGTGTATGTTCCGCAGCGGTTGCACCCGCATGCTCCCGGATGCGGCCGGCGCATGAAGTACGTCGACCTCAACGCCTCGATGACCCTGCCCGGTGGTGTCGTCCATGGTGTCATCAGCCCGACCGAGTACCTGGAGCGGCTTCCCGAGTTCGCCGATGTGCTGCCGGCGGGCGCCCGTGCGTTCGCGGCGGATCCCCTGCACTACGACTTCCACGGCCCGCGGTGCGTGAAGGACCTCAACCTGGAGCGGATCACGTTCGGCGAGACCGAGGGAGAGCACTTCATGGAACTCGCGTTCCGGCACAACTGCTGGAAGCACGAAGAGGACCTGGTCATCCGCTATGAAGGTGTGTCGGACTACAGACTCGACGTCGCCGCGCCCTTGGGGTTCGAGCCTCGCAGCGTGGTGATCCTCGACGAGATCCTGCCGCACCTCGACGGATGCAGCCACGAGATCGCCTTCCGGCCGGGAACGGTCATGGTGGTCTGCCGGGACCTGACCGCCACCTGGGTGGAGGCCGATTGCCCCGAGAAGCCTTCTCGCGGCTGAGACCGCCGACACCGTGCCGCGCTGGTCGGCTTTCATCCACACTGGACCAGTGCGAGGACCCTGGGTGCATACCGGCCGACTTTGGACGAACGGCGATCCCTTTCTCGCTGTCGACGCTTCCCTGCGCGGCGCGTGGCGCGGATTCAGCGACAACCAATACGACGACATTGTTGACCTTGGCCCGGAGGACACCAACATCCAGGTCGGAGTCGGTTGGGCAGCCCTCGTCGGCGCCGACGGAGTCGTCCGCGATGACAGTTGGATGGAGGTCTTCCAGGCAGAAGACGGCGGCATCGCCGTCGTACAGGCATCCGGCCCCGACTACCCGCACGTGCTGGCTGAAGCCCTCCGCTATCCGGACACCGCTGATGAAGACGGCGCCCCGCTCATCGTGCACAGCGTTCGCCTTCAAGGTGCGCTGGTACACCGAGCTAGATGAAGAGAACTGTTTTGCCCGGTGGCTGCTGATCCCTGCATGAGCCTTGTGATCCGTAAGCCCCCGAACGACGTCCAGAGGCGTCCATGGCCGTTCACCGTGCTGCTCGTCGAGACTCCGGCCGTTCGGATCCGTCCGGCTCGGTTCATGATTATCTGTTCGAGTGGCTCCCAAAGCGGCTCCCAGGATGCCGATAGATCATCAACCGTCTAAAAGATCACGTATCTGAATATCTCCACCATCGCACACGGGGCAGGTTTGACAGGAATAGGCCTGTTGTCTATCTGCTCGGCAGATCCTCAATTGGCCGTGGGATCAACTTCGGCAATCTGCTTGATGTGTTGATTTCGAATCATGATCAGCTTGGGCATATAGTGACGGAGAGCCAGCATTTCAGCGATCCCCCCAAGCAGACCGAGAGGCGCGGCGAATTCAACGACGTCGCTCATTACCGTACCTTCGTGGCCGTAAGGTCGAAAATAGTGAGCGTGGTACCAGCGTTTGAAAGGTCCTGACACCTGCTCATCGACGAAATACCCGGGGCGATCGTAAGCGCTGATCGTAGACGTCATCCGCCAACGGATACCGAAGTGTCGCGCCTGCCACGTAACGGTATCGCCCAGATTCAATTTGCCAGCGGTCACACCGCCGACCGCCTTCTCGGAGGATCCCACCATTGATGCTGTGTGAACGTCTACGTCCAGCGAGATGTCGAAGACTCGTTCCGGAGGGGCCATGACATGCGTTAAAATCTCAAAGCTTGGCATGTGTCAAGCATAATACAACGAACTTCATGGGGATCTTCTGAGTTGCTTCCTGCCTTCCCGACAGATGCTGCGCGGGAAACATAAACTGCATTAGCAACTCGGATCCTGCCCGTCCCGATCGGTTCAACCTGGACCAACGAGCTCGGCCGGTCCACCTGGAACGGCATAGGACGACGGTGAACTGCAACCCAAACCGCAACCCGAACCCGTTCGTCACTGTGCGGACGCGCACACTCCGCCCGCCTGCTCATCCCTCAGCCACTGGCAGGCCGGCGGTGATGGGCACGCCCGTGGTGATCATCCCGGAGCCGGAGTGCCCCCGCCGGAGGCATCGGGGTTCGCCGGTGCTTTCCGGCCCGCAGGCTGGATGACTCCCAGCCTGCGGGCGCTCCGCGGAGACAGGGTCATCGGGGTGAGCCATCCCTGCCGGGTCAGCACGACTTGGGCCGGCAGCGGGGTGAGCGGGTAGACCTCGATTCCCCGCGCCCAGTTCATGAGCAGACCTTCGGTTCCCTCGGAGTCGACCAGGACGATCGAGAGGCTCTGGCCGTCTTCGGCCCAGGTGTTCCAGACCGCCCAGCCTTCGGGCCTGGCCTCGACCCCGAGGCGGGCGCAGATCTCGGCGTAGCTCTCCTCCATGCCGAGGGGAACGGCGTCAGGCCGCAGGAGGACGATGCCGGCGAGGCGCAGGACCGGACGCTTCTCGTCGAGGCATCCGTCTCCGTCGAAGTGGTAGTGGCGGAGCCGGCGGGCCGCCTCGTTCACCGCTCGCTGGAGGGGGGTGGCCTCGGCGGGGTCGTCGGCGTAGGTGAGCCATCCTTCGGCGCTCGCCGCGTTGACGATCTCGCGGGCCAGGTGCTCGATGTGGCGGAGGTATTCGGGCTCACTGAGGTCGGGGCGGGGCATCGTGTCAGTGTGACATCGCGGTTCGGGCCGGAGCATGTGGGTTATCTGAACGATGGCGGGCAGCCGACAGCGATCAGGTCCTATGTCGCGGAGAC
Organism: Planomonospora algeriensis; assembly: GCF_977012225.1. Classification (NCBI taxonomy): domain Bacteria; kingdom Bacillati; phylum Actinomycetota; class Actinomycetes; order Streptosporangiales; family Streptosporangiaceae; genus Planomonospora; species Planomonospora algeriensis. Next base: position 14,745 of record NZ_CDRNDK010000122.1, read on the forward strand.
GGGTGGGTTACCGGCGAGGGTGGTCTCGTGGCGGCGGCGTGGCCTATGGGCGGTGCGGTGGTAGGTACGGCGAGGCCGGTGGCCGGTGCGCGGCCCGAGTGCGGCCCCGGCCGTGACCGGCCCCCAGGCCACATGCGCGGCCGGGGTCCGCGACGCTG
>NZ_CDRNDK010000123.1:0-14863 GCF_977012225.1 Planomonospora algeriensis
GCTCCTGCGACCTGGAGGCGCTCGTACGGCTCGCACGCACGGCCCCGCCGCTGTCCGGCGGACCGTGGAACCCGGGCCTCGCCGTGCGCACCACCGTGCCAGCCGAGCCGGTCGGCGCGCCCGCCGTGCCCGCTGACGGGTCAGCCGCCGTGCGGGGCCTGCCGGACCTGCCGGACGCGCCGGGCGGCATCCGGATCGCCGTCGCCGGGGGCAGGGCCTTCACCTTCGGATACACCGAGCAGGCCGAACTGCTGGCCGCGGCCGGAGCAGAGCTCGCCGTGTTCGACCCGCTCACCGACGAGGACCTGCCCGAGGGCAGCCGGGGCGTCGTCATCGGCGGCGGCTTCCCGGAGGTCTACGCCGACGAGCTGTCGGCCAACGAGCCGCTGCGCCGGCGGATCGCCGCGTTCGGCGGGCCGATCGCCGCCGAGTGCGCGGGCCTGCTCTACCTCGCGCGAGCGCTGGACGGCAGGCCCATGTGCGGGGTCGTCGGCGCCGAGGCGAGGATGACCGGCAGGCTCACCCTCGGCTACCGCGACGCGGTCGCCGTCCGCGACTCGGTGCTGACCCGGGAGGGCGAGCGCTACCGGGGCCACGAGTTCCACCGCACCGCCGCCGAGCCCGCCCCCGCCCGCCCGCTGTTCCGCTGGCGGGGAGGGGCCGACGGGTTCGCCGACGGCAGGGTCACCGCCTCCTACCTGCACCTGCACTGGGCGGGCCACCCCCACCTGGCCGCGCGGTTCACCGCGGAGTGCGCCCGGCCCGAGCGGGCCGCGCGGCCGGCCGCCGAGCCGGCTGACCACCGGGCGCCCGTCCCGAGGGCTCGGAGGACCGCCGAGCCCGCCGAGCTGCGGGCGGGGCCGTCCTGGGCTCGACGTACGGGCGGGGCCGTCCCGGGACGCTACCTCGCGAAGGAGTCGGGAGGCAGCCGGGCGGCCGGGAGGCGGGGTGGATCCACCGCCACCCCCTCCATCCGGAGGATCGCCGAGAGCAGGCGCGCGGCGTGGTCGGTGGTGATCCGCTCCGAGGGGTCCCGCCGGAGCAGCCCCTCCAGGACCCGGCGGAGCGGGCCGGCCTTCACCGGCGGATCGGGGTCGCGGGTCACCGCCTCGCCCAGCACCGCCAGGGAGTCCGACCCCGGGTACGGCGGGCGGCCCTCCACCGCGAAGTACAGGCACGCCCCGAACGACCACAGGTCGGCCGCGGGGCTCGCGATACGGCCGCGGAGCCGCTCGGGCGCGACGTAGGCCGGCGCGCAGTGCGTCGGCACCGTGGTCGACGCGCTCGGATCCCCGTTCAGCGCCGCGATGCCGAAGTCCGCGAGCACCACCCGGTCACCGGTCAGCAGGATGTTGCCGGGATTGATGTCCCGGTGCAGGACCCCCGCCCCGTGCGCGTGCCGCAGCCCTCCCAGCAGCTGGAAACCGATCCACGCCGTCCAGTGCACGGGCAGGTGGCCCAGATGGGCCACCGTCTCCTTCAGGGACAGCGCCTCCAGCAGCTCCATCACGATCCAGAGCCGCCCGCCCTCCTCCAGCAGGTCGTGCACCGCGACCACCGCCGGGTGGCTCAGCCGCGCCGCCGAGCGCGCCTCGCGCATCGCGCGCCGCCGTGCGCCGTCCAGGTCCGCGCCGTCCGCGCGGAACAGCGGCTGAATCTCCTTGATCGCCACATCGCGGCGGAGCCGCAGATCGTGGGCGCGCCAGATGATTCCCGGACCGTCCCTCCCGGTCGGTGAAATCAGCCGATAGCGATCCCCCAGCGGCCGTGACTCTCCCGTTCCCATGAACCACCTGTTGCACGTAGAAACCGGGCCCCTCCGGGCATTCATGGTTTCATCTGGAACGGTGCACCATCGGGTGACGACATGTATCGCATATAACGATTAAGTTGCACATATGTAGTGGAATATTATTTCTGTCCTTTTTCGGTTTCAGTGCTGACCGAAAAAGGACTTCTGGTGCGACCGGGATCGCTCAGGCGGCGCTGTGGCGGCGCAGGTTCACCAGCATCGCGTACGTCTGCTCGGATGTCAGCCGCGCCGCCGGATCCTTGCGGAGCAGGCCCCGCAGCACCGGCTCCAGGGCCCCCGCCCGCTTCGGCGCGCGCGGCGGCTCCTGCAGGGCCGCCATCAGCGCGGCCATGGAGTCCACCGTGCGGAACGGCGTCCTGCCCTCCACCGCCATGTACAGCGTCGCGCCGAACGACCACATGTCCGCCTCGCGCGTACCGCCCCTGCCCTGCAGGGTCTCCGGCGCGATGAACGCCGGAGTGCCGCGCATCGAGGTCGTCGCCGTGCTCTCGAACCCCGCGAAGCCGAAGTCCGCCAGCACCACCCGGTCGCCGGTCAGCATGATGTTGGCGGGCTTGATGTCCCGGTGGACCACTCCGCCGTCGTGCGCGTGCCGCAGCGCCTCCAGCAGCCGGCGCCCCATCTTCGCCACGAGCTCCGCGGGGAGCGGACCCGCCTGCACCACGGTGTCGTGCAGGGTCAGCGCCTCCAGGAACTCCATGACGATCCAGAGCCGCTCGGCCTCCTCGGCCAGGTTGTGCACCGTCACGATGCCCCGGTGGCTCAGGCGGGCGGCCATCCGCGCCTCCTTGACCACCCGGCGCCGCCGTTCGGTCGCGCCGGGCCCCGGAGGCAGGGCGATCTCCTTGAGGGCGACGTCCCTTTCCAGCAGCAGGTCGTAGGCCCGCCACACGACGCCTGTCGCCCCTTGTCCCACGGGGGCGACGAGCTGGTACCGGCCGGCGACGATGGTGCTCACAGGGCAATGATCCCAGGGATCGAAGGTAAAGACCTACTCGGACCGGTCCAAAAGTGATCGATTACCCCGAAAAGCTGCGGATCTACACTGTAAGGGACCTCAGACGAGACCGATTCCGAGGCTGAGGGTCCCGGCCCCCAGGCAGACCCCGCCGAGCGCGACCAGCCAGATGAGCTTGTTGGGCTTGGTGTCCGAAGGGCGCACCACCGACAGGAAGAAGCCGATGGGCATCAGGACCGGCGCGGCCACGATCAGTGCCCGCGTCAGGCTCTTCATGCCCTCCGACAGGTCGGTCTGGTCGATGTAGAGCAGGGCGACCAGGGCGAAGAGCACCAGGACGCCCGCGTGGGCGTGACCCGCCCGCCACAGGCCGCGCCGGGTCGGATTGTCCAGGTAGCCGGGGATGTCGCGCATGATGTGCGCGAGCAGCGAGAGCCCGCCGAAGGCCACGGCGGGGACGGTGATGAGCAGCACTCCGGCGGTGCTCAGGGACGACGGCGACATGCGAAAGGTCTCCTTGGTTGGATAGTTGCGCTGCCCAATTATTGGGTAGTCGTACTATCCAGTCAAGTCGGGGATTTGCCTCCGAGGTGGAGGGGGAGGTTGTCTGGCGGGTACGACCCGGACGGCGGGTGAAGATCGCGGGCTGATCCGCGCGAAATGTCTGCCGGTTCGGGGAAGATACGGAGTACAGACGTCCCCCAGGCGGAGGTGCCACAGATGGCTAGCAAGGACACCGGCGGCCAGAAGCAGACCGGCCGGACCGACCGCGAGGTCGAGGAGGTCGAGTCCTCCTCGACCTCCGACGTCCAGGAGCGCCACGAGAAGCTCTCGGACGATGTCGACTCGATCCTGGATGAGATCGACGAAGTCCTCGAAGAGAACGCAGAGGAGTTCGTGCGCAGTTACGTGCAAAAGGGCGGACAGTAGAAAAATCGGATGTGGTGTGGGCGGGGTGGGTCGCCGAAAGCGGCGGACGAAGCGGCAGGCGATTCCGAAATCTGCGAATACTGAATGCGGTGTCCTGAAGGCGGCCGACGAGTTCCAGCGCGGCGAGCAATCAGCTGACGGGCTCGCATTCATCTCAGGGAGGCCTGGGGAGAGACCACCGGCGAGGAGGAGATAGCCCGTCTCGCCGCCGAGGACGAGGCGTGGCGCGGTCTGCTCGAGACCGTCAGCCGATCAGGTGAACGGTCGCGATCTCGAAGGGGCGCAGCGGTAGCCGTACGGCGCCGCCGGCGACCCGCAGCCGCTCGCCCGCCGTGCCGAGCAGGTCGGCGCGGCGGGCGGCGGTGAAGGAGCCGCGGATCACGGCCTCGGTGGCGGCGGGGTGCTCGGCGACCAGGCGGACCTCCAGCGCGCCGCCGCGCTCGCGCAGCGCGGTCAGCACCACGCCCCGGCCCTCGACGGAGAGCCGCCCGCCGGTGTCCGCCACGGACTCGGCCGCCGGAGAGGCGCAGGCGCCGTCTCCCGAGCCCGGTACGGCCAGCAGGTCGTGGCGATACTCCTCGGCCAGGCGCGGCAGGTCCGCCTCGTCCCAGGTGCCCGCGTGCGGGAGCACGGCGAAGCGCATCGCGGCGGGGCCGGGGCACTGGGCGGCGGGGGTGGGCAGCTGAGGGCCGGCGGGCCGTCCGCGGTGGGCGTTGCGGTCGCGTGACAGGTGGCCGACGGCGCGGAGCAGGGTCAGGGCGAGCTCTCCGCCGGTCAGCTCGTACTCGGTGACCTGGTCGAGCAGGACGGCGAGGCCGCCCGCGGCGACGAAGCCCTCGGCGGGGAAGGTGGGCAGGGGGTGCTCGTCGCAGCCGCCCTCGGCGGTCAGGCCGCGCCGGACGACGGCCAGCTGCCCTTCGGCGAAGGATTCGGTGGCGGGCCAGGGGAGCGGGGCGTGCCAGCGGACGCGGTGGTCGCGGACGCGGTTGTCGAAGGAGGTCTCCAGCCGCAGGTACGGCTCGTCGGCGCGGAGTTCGGCGCGGGTGGTGACGGTGACGAGGGCGGTGTCCTCGGAGCGGCCGTGCTCCCAGGACTCGGCGGGCCAGCGGTAGGCGCGCCGGATCTCCAGCACCGACACCAGCGGTCCGGCGCAGACGCTCTCGACCTCGACGGAGACGGGGGTGTCGACCTGGAGGTCGTGGCGGGGCGGCGCGTGGTCGTAGGTGTCCCCGGCGTCGCCGCCGTCGACGATGCGGCCGACGCCGTGGGCCTGCGCGTCGCGGGAGGTGAGGGAGAGGGTGCCGTCGGGGGCGACTGCGACGCGGAGCAGTCCGTTGTCGAGGACGCTTTCGACGGTGCGGACCGGGGCGGGGCCGTTCGCGGCGCGGGGTTCCCGGCTCGCGGTGAGCGTGGCGGGCCCGGAGGAGGCGGGGGAGGCGGGGGACCCGGAGGAGCCGGATGGCCCGGAGGACTCGTAGGGGGCGGGGAGGCGGCCGGCCGGGCCGGAGTCTTCGCTGCGAGGGGCGCGGTGGCGGGTGCGGAGGCCAGGACGGTGCGGCCGAGAGGCGGGACGGTGACGAGGGCGGCGACGGTGACGACGGGTTCGGCGAGGGTCCGCACGCGCCAAGGGCCGGGCCGGGCGCCGCGCCGTCGAGGACGGCGCGGCGCAGGTCGGCGTAGTCGTATCCCGGGGAGCCGTGCCGGCCGACGACGACCGTGAACAGGTCCTCCTCGGCGCGCCAGGAGACGATCTCCTGGCCGGACGCCTCGCGGTCGTGGATCCGGCCGAGAAGCCGGGTGAGGTCGTCCACGACGGTCTCGTCGAGCAGGGTGGGGGCGAGTTCCAGCCGCTGCAGCGGCACCGGCTCCCCGCCGGGGCCGAGCAGGCGGGCGCGGGCCTCGGGGAGGTCGGCGAGGACCAGGCCGGTCCGGGTGAAGGGGGAGGGGTTGACGACGACGAGCCGGTCGCGGCCGGCCCGGTCGGCGAGGGAGGCGCTGACCAGGTCGACGACGGCCTGGGCGGTCTGCTCGGCCTCGGCGATGCGGGCGGCGACCTGCTGGGCGGTCTCGTCGGATCCGCAACCGGTGACGGAGTCGTGCCCGCTGCAGGCGATGAGGCGGCGCCAGGCCGCGTCCAGGAGCAGCCGCGCGGCTGAGCCGCCGCCGTCCGGGCGGCCGATGCCGGAAGCGCCGTGGAGGCCGGCGCCGACGGCGGTGCCGGTACCGCCTCCGCTCCCGCCGGGCGGCCAGAGGGCGGCCAGCGGTTCGGCGTAGCGGATGAGGACGCGTTCGGCGCGGGCCATGGCGCGCTTGACGGGGATGCGGGCGGAGACGACGCCGGGCAGGAGGTGGGCGCGGGCGTGGGAGCGCAGTTCGCCCTCCACCGCGGGCAGGCCGTCGACGGACGGGCCGCGGGCGGCGAGGTACTCGCCGAGGGTGGCCAGGCGCAGCCCGGCCGCGGCGATGCCCGGATCGGGGGTGGTGTGGTCGTTGCCGTACATGGCCAGCACGGGCCCGTCCGGGTGCCAGGGGCGCAGGGTCTCGGCGAGGGCGGCCAGCCGGTCGGCCAGCGCCTCGGCGGGGCCGCTGAGCAGGTGGGCGGCGTTGCCGTACCCGCCGGGCAGGTACTGGGTGCGGACGGTGCTGCCGTCCGCGCCGGTCCACGCGAAGGCGGCGCGGTCGACGCGGGCGGGCACGCCGCGCCAGAGGCAGGCGTGCTCGAACCCGGCCAGCCGGAGGATCTGCGGCATCTGGGCGCAGTGGCCGAACTGGTCGGGCAGGTAGCCGACGCGCATCGCGCCGCCGAGCGCCTCGGCGCCGCGCACGCCGTACTCGAGGTTGCGGACGAGGGTCTCGCCCGAGCACAGGAACTCGTCGGCGAGGACGAGCCACGGACCGGCGGCGAGGCGGCCCTCGGCGACGAGGGCCTCGACCAGCGCCCTGCGCCCGGGCCGCACCTCCAGGTAGTCCTCCAGCGCGGCGAGCTGACCGTCCATGGTGAAGCGGTGGGCGGGGTCGGCGGCCAGGGCGTCGAGGACCCGGTCGAGCGTGCGGACCAGTCCGGCGCGGAACCGCTGGAAGGGCAGGTACCATTCGCGGTCCCAGTGGGTGTGCGGGACGACGGTGATCTCGTCGATCCCGGTGACGTCGGTGTCAGGCGCCATGGGCTCCCCCTGGTGAGTCGGCTCCGGTGATTCCCCGCGCGGCCACGATATCGGCGGGGCGCGCGGCGGGCGCGGGGTGCGGGGATCCGGGAACCCGGGCGGATCGGGTTCGCGCTGAGCTGATCGAGGGGAGTGCATGGGGGACGGATGGGTGAGTAGGGTCAGGCGTTAGGCGAGCACACCGGATGGCTGTCGGCCTTGCCCTCCGGCGTCGCTCGAACGTGTACGGAAGTTTTGGAGGGAGTCGCGTGGCATCGCACAGGGACCTGCCCGCCGGCATGGTGAACCACATCTTCACGAACACCGGCAACTCCTCGTTCACCGAGTTCGTCGGGTCCTACGCGCCGGAGCTGCTGCCCGGCCGCAACGACGACCTGGCGGCGCCGGTCGGCGACCAGATCGCGCACGCGACCACGATCGTCGCGGCCACCTGCGCCGGAGGCGTGGTGATGGCCGGGGACCGCCGGGCCACCTCCGGCAACATCATCGCCCAGCGGGAGATCGAGAAGGTCTTCCGGACCGACGACCACTCGTGCATGGGCATCGCGGGGGCGGCGAGCACCGGCATCGAGATGGCCCGCCTCTACCGGGTGGAGCTGGAGCACTACGAGAAGATGGAGGGCCGGACGCTCTCGGTGGCGGGCAAGGCCAACCGGCTCGCCACGATGATCCGGGGCAACCTGGCGATGGCGATGCAGGGCCTGGTGGTGGTGCCGCTGTTCGCGGCCTACGACCCCGACATCGACGGCGGCCGGATCTTCAGCTACGACGTGGGCGGCGGGCCGTACGAGCAGTTCCACCACCACGCGATCGGCTCCGGTTCGATCTTCGCGCGGGGTTCGCTGAAGAAGCTCTACCGGGAGGGGGCCTCTCCCGAGGACACCGTGATGGCGCTCATCCAGTCGCTCTACGACGCGGCCGACGACGACTCGGCGACCGGCGGGCCCGACGTGACCCGCAGGATCTGGCCGGTGGTCGCCACGATCACCGCCGACGGGTTCCGCAGGCTGCCCGACGACGAGGTCGCCGAGTACGTCCAGGCGATCGTGGCCGGCCGCATGACCAACCCCGACGGTCCCGTCGCCCCGCTGCGCTGACACGAGCCGCGCTGACACGAGAGGAAGAGCACCACGGTGTCCATGCCCTTTGGATATGCGTCCCCTGAGCAGATCATGCGGGACAAGGCGGACTACGCGCGCAAGGGCATCGCGCGAGGCCGCAGTGTGGTCGTGCTCCAGTACGAGCACGGCATCCTGTTCGTCGCCCCCAACCCCTCCCGGGCCCTGCACAAGATCAGCGAGATCTACGACCGGATCGGGTTCGCCGCGGTCGGCCGCTACAACGAGTTCGAGGCGCTGCGGCTGGGCGGCATCCGCTACGCCGACATCAACGGCTACACCTACGACCGCTCGGACGTGACCGCGCGCGGGCTGGCCAACCTGTACGCGCAGAACCTCGGGCAGATATTCACCGAGTCGATCAAGTCTTTCGAGGTGGAGGTGGTCGTCGCCGAGGTCGGCGACACCCCGGAGACCGACGCGATCTACCGGCTGACCTTCGACGGCTCGGTCTTCGACGAGCACGGCATGGCCGCGATGGGCGGCCAGGCCGAGGCGGTGACCACCCGGCTCAAGGAGCACTACCGGGAGGGCATGACGCTGGCGCAGGCGCTGGAGGCGGCGCTGGCCGCGCTGACCGAGCCGGGCGGCGAGCGTCCGCCGGTGGGGCAGCTGGAGGTCGCGGTGCTCGACCGCAACCGCGAGCACCGCAAGTTCCAGCGGCTCGTCGGCTCCCGGCTGGAGACGCTGCTCGCCGAGGCCGCGGCGGGGAAGGCGGCGCAGGCGCCGCCCGCGGAGTCGGAGTTCGCGCCCGGGGCCGTCTCGGCTCCGGAGAGCGGCGCCGGCCCCGCGACCGGCCCGGCGACCGGCCCCGAGGGCGACATCGACACCGGCTCCGGCGGCTGACCCCTCCCAGGCGAGGGGCGCGGCGGGTTCCAGGTGAGGGGTACGGCGGCCGCCCGTCACCCCTCACCGGAGACTGTGATGCGGATCAGCCATCCCCTCGCCCAACCGATCACCGGGGGGCGCCGTCGTAACGGGCATGAAGCGATCTCTTGCAGCGGTCTCCGCGGTGTTCGCCCTCGCCCTGGCCGGGACGACCGCGGCGGAGGCGGCGGCGGTCCCCGACTTCCCGAACCCGAAGGTCTTCGGCACCTCGTTCCAGCGCGACCCCGGACACGACTTCACCAAGCGCATCAGATCCCGCAAGGACGGCGTCCTGCGCGGCTGGATCACCTACGTCGGCTCCCGGCACGTCGAGTACGAACCGATCAAGTGGAAGAACGCCAAGTACGCCGCGGGCTACTTCGTGGGCCCGCCGGAGGGCGACGTCACCGCCTACGCCTCGCCGGTCGCCGAGGACGTCGTCTACCTCAGTGCCTTCGGCTGCGGAAAGGCCAGGACCGGCACGACCGTGAGCGCGAAGACCGGCCTGGGCGTCAAGCGCTGCTCCCGCAAGGCGCTGCTGGCCAACGCGGAGAAGAGCAGGATGCCCGGACTCATCACCGTCTACAAGGGCAAGATCGTCAAGTTCCAGGAAATCTACACGCCCTGAGTCCGCTTACGCCCCCGGGCCGGGGGGCATAAGCCCCCCGACCGAAAACCCCGACGGATCCTTCCCGCTCGAGGTGCCTGGCGAATAGTGTGAGGCAGTGACTCCTCCGCTCCTTGCCGGAGCGGCTTCTCGCTTTCCTCTGCCGAGGCAGGCGACGGCCAAGCCCTGACCGTTTCGAACACAAGGACCACAACAGGGAAGTGATCCCCCTGCCGGGTGAACCCGACAGTCCCCTCGCTAGGAGAACGATGGACCGCCGCATCTTCGGGCTTGAGAACGAATACGGTGTCACCTGCACGTTCCGAGGGCAGCGGCGGCTGTCACCCGACGAGGTCGCCCGCTACCTCTTCCGCCGGGTGGTCTCGTGGGGCCGGTCGAGCAACGTCTTCCTCCGCAACGGGGCGCGCCTGTACCTGGACGTCGGCAGCCACCCGGAGTACGCCACCCCCGAGTGCGACAACGTCATCGAGCTGGTGACGCACGACAAGGCGGGCGAGCGCATCCTGGAGGGCCTGCTCCTGGACGCCGAGAAGCGGCTCCGGGAGGAGGGCATCGCCGGAGACATCTACCTGTTCAAGAACAACACCGACTCGGCCGGCAACTCCTACGGCTGCCACGAGAACTACCTGGTCGGACGGCACGGCGAGTTCGGCCGCCTGGCCGACGTGCTGATCCCCTTCCTGGTCACCCGGCAGATCATCTGCGGCGCCGGCAAGGTGCTGCAGACGCCGCGCGGCGCGGTCTACTGCGTCTCCCAGCGGGCCGAGCACATCTGGGAGGGCGTGTCCTCGGCGACCACCCGGTCACGGCCGATCATCAACACCCGCGACGAGCCGCACGCCGACGCCGAGCGCTTCCGCCGCCTGCACGTCATCGTCGGCGACTCGAACATGAGCGAGACGACCATGCTGCTCAAGGTCGGCGCGACCGACCTGGTGCTGCGCATGATCGAGGCGGGCACGGTGATGCGCGACCTGTCGCTGGAGAACCCGATCCGGGCCATCCGCGAGGTCTCCCACGACATGACCGGCCGCCGGCGGGTGCGCCTGGCCAACGGACGGGAGGCGTCCTCGCTGGAGATCCAGCAGGAGTACCTCGCCAAGGCCCGCGACTTCGTGGACCGGCGCGGCGGCGACGAGATCAGCCACCGGGTGCTGGAGCTGTGGGAGCGCACGCTCAACGCCGTCGAGACGGGCAACCTGGACCTGGTCGCACGGGAGATCGACTGGGTGACCAAATACCAGCTGATCGAGCGCTACCGCGCCAAGTACGACCTGCCGCTCTCCAGCCCGAGGGTCGCCCAGCTCGACCTGGCCTACCACGACGTGCACCGCCGCCGTGGGCTGTTCTACCTGCTGCAGAAGCGCGGGGCGGTGGAGCGGGTGGCCTCCGATCTGAAGATCTTCGAGGCCAAGTCGGTGCCGCCGCAGACCACCCGGGCGAAGCTGCGCGGCGAGTTCATCCGGCGGGCGCAGGAGAAGCGGCGCGACTTCACCGTCGACTGGGTGCACCTGAAGCTCAACGACCAGGCGCAGCGGACCGTGCTGTGCAAGGACCCGTTCCGCAGCGTGGACGAGCGGGTGGACAAGCTGATCGCGGGCATGTGACGGCGGTGCGGGCGGCGGGCGGTCCTGCCGCCCGCCGTCCGGGGGCGGCGGGAGCGGACGGGCGCTCGGCCGCCCGCGACGGGTACCCGGCGGCCCGGCCCGTCGCGGGCGGGCACGCTCGCGGGGATGAACGTTTCACCGCTTATCCCTGCCGTATGCGGCAGTCGGATAGTGTGGCGCGAACCTGACGTCTGCTTGAGGGATATCGAATGCGCCGCCGCAGCCTGGCCGTACTGGCCGCAGTGCCTCTGTTGTTCGCCGTAGCCTGCGGTACCGATCAGAGCGGCACCGAGTCCGCCGCCGGCAGCGGCATCAAGGTGACGGGTGACGTCGGCAAGAAGCCGACGGTGACCTTCCCGGCGGGCGCGCCCGCGCAGAAGTCCGTCGAGGAGACCGTCAAGGACGGCTCCGGTGCGGAGTTCAAGGTCGGTGACAACGTCATCGTCAACTACACGGTCTACACCTGGGACGGCAAGACCAATCCCGCGGCCATGTCCACCTATGACACGGGCTCCCCGGAGACCATCCCGGTCAGCGACCAGCTGCCGGCGGTGCTGAAGGAGGCGTTCGTCGGAGCCCGGCCGGGCGGCCGCCACGTCGCCGTGGTGGCTCCCGACAGCCTGAGCCCGCAGCAGCTGGAGCAGGCCAAGCAGCAGGGCCAGGACAAGGTGACCCAGGTGCTGGTGCTGGACATGGTGGGTCTGGAGCCGCCGGCGCCGAAGCCCGTCACCGTGGACGGCAAGGCCACGGATCCCGGCGTCAAGGGCGTCAAGGTCGAGAACCGGCCCGGGCAAGGCACCCACGCTGACCACGAAGACCGGTGAGAAGGCGCCGAAGGAGCTGGTCTCCAAGGTCGTCATCAAGGGCACCGGCCCCGAGGTGAAGTCCGGCCAGAAGCTCATGGCCCACTACATCGGCAAGATCTGGGGCACCGACAAGGAGTTCGACAGCAGCTGGGGCCGGGGCGAGCCGGCGACCTTCCCGATCGGCGTCGGCCAGGTCGTCAAGGGCTGGGACCAGACCCTGGTCGGCCAGACCGTCGGCAGCCGCGTGCTGGTCAGCATCCCGCCGGACCTCGGTTACGGCGAGCAGGGCAACCCGCAGGCGGGCATCAAGGGCACCGACACCCTGGTCTTCCTGGTGGACATCGTCGGCGCCTACTAGGCGCCGGCCCGGCCGGCCGCGGCGCCCTCCTGCGGGCGGGAGGCGGCGGTCCGGGGCAGAGGCAGGACGGGGCAGGCCCGGTCGCGCACCCGCGCGGCCGGGCCTGCCGCATGTTACTGACATCTCCCCCAATAGCGGGTTAGGGTGGGCGCATCCACCGATCCAGGGGGAGCCGGATGCGTCCTCGGGCCCTGCTCGTCGTGCTCTCGCTCGCGCTGGCCTGCGGTTGCACCGCGGGCGGGCGGACGGGCCCGGACATCACGGTAGGCGGCGACTTCGGCGCCGAGCCGGAGATCGGCTTCCCCGCCGGCGGCCCTCCGGACAGCCTGCGGGTCCGCGAGCAGATGGCCGGCACCGGCGCCGTGGTGGAGCCGGGCGACCTGGTCGTCGCCCACTACACCGCGCACGTGTGGGACGGTGGGGACAACCGCCTGGTGGCCTCCAGCTTCGATCAGGGGGTGCCCGCCTCCTTCCCGCTGAACCAGGCGGTCACCGGGGTGGGCAAGGCGCTCCAGGGCCACCGGGTCGGCAGTCGCGTCGTCGCCGCGATCCCCCCGCAGGAGGGCTACGGGCCCAATCCGCCCGGCGGGATGAGCGCCCGGGAGACGCTGTTCTACGTGATCGACGTGCTCGGCGCCTTCCCGGCCGGCGCCGCCGCGCAGGGGTCCGGCGGTTCCGGGGAGCTCGCCGGGGTGAAGATCACCGGCGGTTCCGGGGAGCGGCCGGTCCTCACCCTGCCGGGCGGCCGTCCCCCCGCCGGGCTGGAGACCGAGGTGCTCATCCGGGGCAGGGGGGCGAAGACCCAGGCGGGCCGGCTCCTCGTCGTGCAGTACGAGGGCAGGGTCTGGGGGTCGGGCGCCGTGCTGGACTCCACCTGGCGGACCGGGCGGCCCAAGGCGTTCCGGATCGGCAAGGGCGCCGTCATCCCCGGCTGGGACCGCGCCCTGACCGGCGTCCCGGTCGGCAGCCGGGTCGCGGTGGTCGTGCCTCCGGCCCTCGGCTACCGGCAAGGGCTGCCGCCCCTGGTCAAGCCCTCCGACACCCTCGTCTTCGTCGTGGACGTGCTCGCCGCCTACTGAGCCGCCTGTGTGGGCGGACTAGACTCCGGCCGTGAACGGCGACGATCTGAGCGCGGTGGCGGTCCTGAACGATCCCGTACGGCGGGCGGTCTACGAGTACGTGGTCGCCCAGGGACGTGAGGTGGGGCGCAACGAGGCGGCCGAGGCGGTGGGGGTGCAGCGCACGCTCGCCGCGTTCCACCTGGACAAGCTGGTCGAGGCGGGGCTGCTGGAGCCCGGGTTCAAGCGGCTGGGGGACGACCGGTCCGGGGAGCGGCCGCCCGGCCAAGGTCTACCGCCGGGCGGCGGGGGAGTGGCAGGTGAGCGTCCCGCCTCGCGACTACCGCACGCTCGCCCTGGTGCTGGCCGAGGCGGTGGACCTGCTCGGCGGGGACGAGCGGGCCGAGGAGGCCGCGCGGCGGGCCGGGCGCAGGCTCGCGGGAGGATCGGGCGGATCGGCCAGGTCCAGTGGATCGGGTGGGCCGGTCGGGTCCAGTGGATCGGGTGGGCCGGGTGGCCGGGACTCCCGGAGCGACCAGGAAGGCGCGGCATCGGCGGCGGACGCGGCGGAAGGGCCCGGCGGCGCCGATGGCCTCGGTGACCTGCTGCGGCGGCGCGGTTACGAGCCCTACGAGGAGGACGGCCGCCTGAGGCTGCGCAACTGCCCGTTCCACGTCCTGGCCGAGGAGCACCCGCTGCTGGTCTGCTCGATGAACCTGGCCCTGTGCCGCGGGCTGCTGGAAGGGCTCGGCCGCGATCCCGGGCGGGCCCGGTCGGATCCGCGGCCGGGGGAGTGCTGCGTGAGCCTCTCTATAAATAATGATAATTGACATAGAAGGCGCGGGATGGTCTGCTGAGGTCATGCATCTGGCACAGCTGAACGTCGCCCGCCTGCGCGCACCCCTGGACTCGCCCGAGATCGCTGAGTTCGTCGCGCTCCTCGAACCGGTGAACAAGGTCTCCGACGAGTCCCCCGGCTTCGTCTGGCGGCTCAAGGAGAGCGAGGACGACCCCCAGGCCACGGTCCAGCACGACTACGGCGACGACCTGGTGATCAACTTCTCGGTCTGGGAGTCGCGCGAGACGCTGTGGAACTTCGTCTACCGCAGCGCGCACCTGCCCGTGCTGCAGCGGCGCCGGGAGTGGTTCCTGAGCATGGCGGAGCCGTACTCGGTGATGTGGTGGATCCCCGAAGGGCACATCCCCTCGCTGGCCGAGGGGATGGAGCGGCTGGAACTGCTCCGTCGCGAAGGCCCCACCCCGCGGGCCTTCACGTTCAAGGACTTCCACGACGGCGGTGCCCGCCGCGGCGAGGACGTCCCGGAGGGCGCGGCCCCCTACGGCAGCAGCGAGGCCGCCAGCCTGCCCGCGGCGGCCGAGGCCAGGAAGTAGGCGAGGTCCTCCTCCAGCCCCCGCCCCATGGTGGACAGCCGCACCGGCGACTCCTTCAGTGCGTCGTGCAGCCCGCCCACGGGCACGGAGACCAGCTCGTGCCGCTCGCCCAGCGGCCGGGCCTGCTCGGCCACCCGGGCGCCGAAGCCGCCCGGCAGTTCGGG
>NZ_CDRNDK010000124.1:0-14758 GCF_977012225.1 Planomonospora algeriensis
CGGCCTCGATGACCTCGGGGTCGGGCACCGGCCCGGCCACCAGCCGCCAGCCGCTCCCCGCGCGGCGCAGCTCCCGGACCATCACCCCGGTCCTGATCTCCGCGCCGGAGGCGGCCGCGACCGCCTCGGGCAGGCTGCCCATGCCGCGGCGCAGGGTGGCGAAGACGGGACCGGCGTCCTTGGGCGTCTCGGCGGTGATCTTCCGGGCGGCGGCGAGCAGGGAGCGCTCGGAACGGGCGATCGCGGCGATCCTGGGCATCGTCGCGTCCAGGGAGAGCGCCTCCGCCCGGCCGGCGTAGACCCCGCCGAGGATCGGCTCGATCAGCCGGTCCACCACCTCCCCGCCCATCCGCGCGCGGATGTAAGCGGCCACCGAGACGTCGGTGGTGACGAGTGTGGCGGGCATGATCTGGTCCAGCGGCACCCTGGCCAGGCCCGCGGGGCTCAGCACGCCCGACCGGGCCAGGGCCGTCAGGTCGGACGGGACGCCCATGACCTGCCCCTTCGGCATCGGCCGCAGTGCGCCGCCGACCAGCAGGGCCGCCTGGGCGTCCCCGGGGTGCCGCAGCTCCTCGGCCAGCCCGACCGACCTGGCCAGGTCCCTGCCCTCGGGCCGCCGCACGAGCATCGCCTCGGCCCCGGCGTCGACCGCGACCCCTGCCACCTCGCTCGCGTGGAGCTTGCCGCCGATCCGTCCGGCGCCGTCGAGAACGGTCACCCGGACGTTCCCACCGCCCTGCCGCAGATGCCACGCCGCGGCCAGGCCGGCGATCCCGCCGCCGACGACCACCACATGGCTCCGGTTCCCTTCCATGACTCCTGACCGTACCGCCCCCTGGCGGCCGTCAGCCTCCTGCCCCGCCCGCCGTACGGCCCCGCCCGCGGTCCGTCGCCCGCCCCCGCGGAGAACGTGACGGCATCGTGACTCGTCCCGCCGAACCCGCGCCCCGGCGATCCCGTCTCCAAGTGCATGACCAGATTCCGGTACGGCCCGCGCCTGGTGGTTCCTCTCGTGGGCCTGGCAGTTTTCGCATCGGCCTGCGGCGGCTCGGAGAGCTACGACACCGGTGACGCCGGGGCTCCGGCGGCGGCCTCCGCCCAGAGCGGCGGCTCCAGCGAGAGCGACGGCTCCGGCGAGGCGGGGTTCGACCGCGCGGAGAGCGCCGAGGCCCCCTCCTCCGGCGAGTCCGGGGGCGAGCGGCGGCAGACGGAGCAGGTGAAGGCGGTCCCGACCGAGCGGGCCATCGTCTACACCGCGCAGATGACCGTCCGCGCCGAGGACGTGGCCGCTTCGGCCGAGACGGCCAAGCGCGTCGTCACCGCGGCCGGCGGCTACCTCTCCCAGGAGAAGTCGGACGCCTTCGGCGGCGGCGAGGCCTCCTCCACGCTGGTCTTCAAGATCCCGCCCGCGAACTACCCCGGCGTCGTCGACCGGTTCGGCAAGGAGCTGGGGAAGCGGGAGTCGATCCAGCAGAACACCGAGGACGTCACCGAGGAGGTCGCCGACGTCGAGAGCCGCCTGAAGTCCGCGCGGTCCGCGCTGGACTCGCTGCGCACGCTGCTGAAGCGGGCCGACACGATCGGCCAGGTACTCGAGGTCGAGCGGGAGATCTCCAACCGGGAGGCGGAGCTGGAGTCGCTCCAGGCCCGGCAGAAGAAGCTCGCCTCGCTCACCGGCATGGCGACGCTGACCCTGAACCTGATCGGCCCGGTGGCCGAGGCGCCCGAGCCCCCGGAGGAGGGGCCCGGCGGTTTCCTCAGCGGTCTGGAGGCGGGCTGGAACGCCTTCGTCACCGCCGTCAAGGTCGGGCTGACGGTCCTCGGCGCGCTGCTCCCCTGGCTGCTCGTGATCGTCCCGGTCTGGCTGGCGATCGCCCTCGGGCTGCGCCGCGGCCGCAGGAAGCGCCCGGAACCGCCGGCGCCCTCCGGCCCGGCCTCTCCGGACCTGCCCCGGACGCCCTCCGGCCCGCCGCCTACCGGCCCGGCCTCCCCTGGCATGCCCCAGGCACCGTCCGGCCCGGCACCGTCCGGCCCGGCACCGTCAGACGCGCCGGTCCGTCCCGGTCAGCCGGGGGACGTCAGCGGGCCGACGCCCGGTGCACGAAATCGGTGAGGCGGGCCAGCTGGTCGGGATCGGTGCCCGGCAGCACGCCGTGACCGAGGTTGAAGACGTGGCCCTCCGCCTTGGCCCCGCGGGCGAGGATGTCGCCCGCCCTGCGCTCGACGACCTCCCAGGGGGCGAGCAGCGTCGCCGGGTCCAGGTTTCCCTGGAGCGCCTTGCCGGGGCCGACGCGGCGGGCCGCCTCGTCGAGCGGGACGCGCCAGTCGACGCCGACCACGTCGGCTCCGGCCTCGCCGAGCAGGCCGAGCAGCTCACCGGTGCCGACGCCGAAGTGGATGCGCGGGACGCCCAGGTCGGCCAGGCCGGCGAAGATGCGGCCGGTGTACGGGAGGACGAACTCGCGGTAGTCGTCGGGGGCGACCGCGCCGACCCAGGAGTCGAAGAGCTGGAGGGCCGAAGCCCCTGCGGCGGCCTGGATGCGCAGGAAGCCGAGGGTGATCTCGGTCAGCCGGTCCATGAGGGCGTGCCACAGGTGCGGCTCGCCGTACATCATCGCCTTGGTGTGGTCGTGGTTCTTGGAGGGGCCGCCCTCGATGAGGTAGGAGGCGAGGGTGAACGGCGCGCCCGCGAAACCGATGAGCGGCGTCGGCCCGAGCTCCCCGGTGAGCGCCCGGACGGCCTCGGTGACGTAGGGGACGTCGCCGGGCTCGATCGGGCGCAGGGTCCGGACGGCGGCGGCGTCCCTGATCGGATCGGCGATCACCGGGCCGACGCCGGGCTTGATGTCGAGGTCGATCCCGATCGCCTTGAGCGGGACCACGATGTCGCTGAAGAAGATGGCCGCGTCCACCCCGTAGCGGCGGACCGGCTGCATCGTGATCTCCACGATCAGGTCCGAGGTGGCGCAGGCCTCGAGCATGGGCACCCCGCCGCGCACGGCCCGGTACTCGGGCAGCGAGCGGCCCGCCTGGCGCATGAACCACACCGGTGTGCGGGGGACGGGCTGGCGGCGGCAGGCGCGCAGGAACGGGGAGTCGGCGAGCTCGGGATTCACCCTCCCAGGGTGCCATGCCCCCGGGCCGGTCCGCGCATCAAGTCCCCAGGTGGCGTGGCACGTCCGAAATACCGGTCAACGAGTGACATCACAGCCGGAAAGCCCTGGACGGTCGCCCGCGGCCGCGCCGGGGCGGTCCTCCCGGTCCGGGTGTTCCGACCGCCGGAATCCGGCGGGGGCCGACGGGGAATCAGCGGCCGGAGGCCCGCGATCTCGCGAGAGGGCACGGAGCGATCATGTTTGCGGGTACAGTTCCTCCCATCGGCGAACCAGGGTCGGCCCCCGGCCGGTCCAAATGTTCGTCAATCACCGCGCGGCATCGATTCCGGCACCACTTTGGGGACACGCCGAGCACGTTGCGCGGAATTGTCGGCGCGACGTGCCAACGTCGGACCACGACCCGACGAAAGGCCGTGTGCGATGACCACGATGTGGAATTCACCCGAACGCCGCGGTGAGCACTGCGCTTCCTGCGCCGCCGAGCGGGTTTTCGAGCAGCCTCCCTGCGCGGACGGCCACGAGGCGGGCGAGTGTCCCGAGTGGGCGTGCGCCGAGTGCGGGCACGCGCTGCTCCTCGGCCCGCTCTCCGGCCTCTCCGCGGCGCCGGGGGTTCCCGCCGGCGCCGTGCGCGCTCCCCGCCGTCCGATGGCTTCGGTTTGATCGGCTCCGATGGCTCCTACGAACACCCCGATGGTCCCCATGCGCTCAGTTTCGACCTACGCTTCCGATATGACCGTCGGTGATGCGCCGCCCGCTCCCGCCGCCTTCCGGCGCGCGGTGGCGAGCCTGCGTCTGCCCGAGGTCAGGCCGGAGATCGAGCTGGAGGACATCCCCGCTCCCCAGCGGCTGGCCCCCTACTCGGCCGCCATCGGGGCCTCGGTCTACCGCGACGACGACGAGCTCGCGGTCGGGCGCCTCATCGTGCTCTTCGACCCGGACGGCCAGCGGGGCTGGGACGGCCAGTTCCGGCTGGTCGCCTACGTCCGGGCGGACATGGAGCCGGAGATCACCGAGGACCCGCTGCTCGGTCCCGTCGCGTGGAGCTGGCTCACCGAGTCGCTCGACGCGCACGCCGCCGGCTACGCCGCCGCCGGAGGCACCGTCACCCGGGCCGTCTCCGAGGGCTTCGGCAACAAGTCCGAGGACCCGGTGACCACGGAGCTCGAGCTGCGCGCCTCCTGGTCCCCCCTGGAGGAGGACCTCTCCGGCCATGTCGCCGCCTGGTGCGACCTGATGTGCCTGGCGGCGGGCATCCCCCCCCTGCCACCCGACGTGGCGCCCCTGCCGCCGCGCCGTCGCGAAGATCCGGAGTCCTTCAGAACGTGACCGACGAGACGACGATCGTTCCACTGCTGGAACCTCGAGAAGGCATCCCACCCGTCATCGAGGATCCGGCCGGCCTCGCGCGTGTCGTGCGCGCCTTCGCCGAGGGCGCCGGGCCGGTCGCCGTGGACGCCGAGCGGGCCTCGGGTTACCGCTACAGCGGCCGCGCCTACCTGGTGCAGCTGCGCCGGACGGGCGCGGGCAGCGCGCTGATCGACCCGATCCGCTGCCCCGACCTGTCCGAGCTGGACGCGGCGCTGGCCGACGCCGAGGTGGTGCTGCACGCCGCCTCCCAGGACCTGCCCTGCCTGGCGGAGCTCGGTTTCCGCCCGCGCGCGCTGTTCGACACCGAGCTCGCCGGGCGGCTGCTCGGCTACGAGCGGGTGGGCCTCGGCATGATGGTGGAGAACGTCCTCGGCCTCCGGCTGGAGAAGGGCCACTCGGCCGCCGACTGGTCCACCCGCCCGCTGCCGGAGGACTGGCTGCGCTACGCCGCGCTCGACGTCGAGGTCCTCATCGAGCTCCGGGACGTCCTGCACGAGGAGCTGAAGGCGAGCGGGAAGCTCGCCTGGGCCGAGGAGGAGTTCGCCGCGGTGCTGGCCTACCGGTCACCGGGGCCCCGCACCGACCCGTGGCGGCGCACCTCCGGGATCCACAAGGTGCGCGCGTTGCGCGGGCTGGCCGTGGTCCGGGAGCTGTGGACGCTCCGCGACTCCCTCGCCCGCGAGGCCGACCTGGCACCGGGCCGGGTCCTGCCCGACTCGGCGATCGTCGCCGCCGCCCTGGAGCTGCCCCGCACCACCAAGGCCCTGACCGACATCCCCCCCTTCACCGGCCGCAGCGCTCGCAAGCACCTGCGCGACTGGCTGGCCGCGATCACCAGGGCACGGGCCTGCCGGAGTCCGAGCTACCCCAGCCCAGCGCCCCGGGGGACGGTCCGCCGCCCGCCAACCGCTGGATGGACCGCGACCCGGTCGCCGCCCGGCGGCTCGCCGCAGCGAGGGCCGCGGTCGCCGCGCTCGCCGACGAGCACCGCATGCCGACGGAGAACCTCCTCCAGCCGGAGGCCGTGCGCCGGCTGACCTGGGAGCCACCCGCGGTCGTCGACGCGGAGACCGTCGCGGCCCGGCTGCGCGGGCTGGGCGCCCGCGAGTGGCAGATCGGGCTGACCGCCCGCCCGGTGGCCGAGGCGCTGATCCGCCTGGAGGCGCAGGAGCAGGCCTGACCCCTTCCGGTCCGCGGGACGGCCGGATCTCGCCGGAGGCGCAGGGAGCCTCCGGCGCACCCGACCTCCCGAAGTGCGCCACCCGACCTCCGGCGCACCCGACCTCCCGAAGTGCGCCGCCCGGCCTCCGGATCGCCCCTCTCACACCGCTTCTTTCCCGAGGTGCGGGGACCGTCACCGCCAGGCGCTTGCCCCATAGGCCTGACCTGCCGTACGGTGGTCAGGAAAGCGCTTTCCATAGGAGGCTCAGAGAGAATGTCCCCCCGAAGCATCGGTGTCGTGATGAACGGTGTCACCGGCCGCATGGGTTATCGCCAGCATCTGGTCAGGTCGGTCCTGGCGATCAACGAGCAGGGCGGTGTGGCACTGTCCGACGGCAGCCGCGTCCTGCTCAAGCCGGTGCTGGTGGGCCGGAACGCCGAGAAGCTCGAGCAGCTCGCCGCCGACCACGGCATCGCCGAATGGACCACCGACCTCGACGCGGCCCTGGCCTCCGACGAGAACCTGATCTACTTCGACGCCCAGGTCACCCAGGCCCGGGTCAAGGCCGTGCTCAAGGCCATCGAGGCCGGCAAGCACATCTACACCGAGAAGCCGACCGCCGAGACCGTCGAGGAGGCCGTCGCGCTGGCCGAGGCCGCCGAGGCCAAGGGCATCAAGAACGGCGTCGTGCAGGACAAGCTGTTCCTGCCGGGCCTGCTCAAGCTCAAGCGCCTGATCGACGGCGGGTTCTTCGGCCGGATCCTCTCGGTGCGCGGCGAGTTCGGCTACTGGGTCTTCGAGGGCGACTGGCAGGCCGCCCAGCGCCCGTCGTGGAACTACCGCACCGAGGACGGCGGCGGCATCGTGCTCGACATGTTCCCGCACTGGGCCTACGTGCTGGAGAACCTGTTCGGCCGCGTCCGCTCGGTCTACGCCCAGACCGCCACC
Organism: Planomonospora algeriensis; assembly: GCF_977012225.1. Lineage (NCBI taxonomy): Bacteria > Bacillati > Actinomycetota > Actinomycetes > Streptosporangiales > Streptosporangiaceae > Planomonospora > Planomonospora algeriensis. Next base: position 6,595 of record NZ_CDRNDK010000124.1, read on the forward strand.
CACATCCCCGAGCGCGTGGACGAGCGGGGCGAGACCTACACCGCCACCGCCGACGACGCCGCCTACGGCGTCTTCGAGCTGGAGGGCGGGGTCATCGCGCAGATCAACTCCTCCTGGAGCGTCCGGGTCAACCGCGACGAGCTGGTGGAGTTCCAGGTGGACGGCACGCACGGCAGCGCCGTCGCCGGCCTGCGCAACTGCCGCATCCAGCACCGCGCCACCACCCCCAAGCCGGTCTGGAACCCGGACCTGCCCGTCACCGCGCGGTTCCGCGACGACTGGCAGGAGGTGCCCGACAACGCCGAGTTCGACAACGGCTTCAAGATCCAGTGGGAGATGTTCGTCCGCCACGTGGTCGAGGACGCTCCGTTCCCGTACGACTTCGCCTCCGGCGCGCGCGGCGTTCAGCTCGCCGAGCTGGGGCTGCGCTCCTCCGCCGAGGGCCGCCGCCTGGAGGTCGGGGCGTGACGTCGATCGTCCTCCCCGGCGGGGAGTACACCCTGCGCGAGCCGGTGGCCTGGGAGCGGCCCGCGGGTCCGCCGCAGAGCCGCATCGTCTACGCCGCCGCCCACGTCGTCGCCGACCCGCTCGGTGACAACACCCCCGGCTCCCCCGCCGCCGTCGACTGGGACGCCACGCTGCGCTTCCGCCGCCACCTGTGGTCGTACGGCCTGCGCGTCGCCGACGCCATGGACACCGCGCAGCGCAACATGGGCCTGGACTGGGCCGCCACGAGCGAGCTCATCCGGCGCAGCGCGGCCGAGGCGGCGCAGTTCGGCGACCCGGCCGCACTGGTGGCCTGCGGGGCGGGCACCGACCACGCCCCGGACGCCGGGACCCTGGACGAGGTGGTGGCCGCCTACACCGAGCAGATCGAGACCGTCCGCGACGCCGGGGCCGGGGTCATCGTGATGGCCAGCCGGCAGCTCGCCCGGATCGCCCGGGGCCCGGAGGACTACCACGCGGTCTACGGCAAGCTGCTCTCGCAGACCGACCGGCCGGTGATCCTGCACTGGCTGGGCGAGATGTTCGACCCGAACCTGGCCGGCTACTGGGGCTCGCGGGACGTGGCCGAGGCCACCGCCTCGTTCCTGGAGCTGATCCGCGAGCACGCGGCGGCGGTGGACGGGGTCAAGGTCTCGCTGCTGGACGCCGAGCACGAGATCGGGTTGCGGGCGGCGCTGCCGGAGGGCGTGAAGCTCTACACCGGCGACGACTTCAACTACCCGTCGCTGATCGCCTCCGGCAGCCACGCGCTGCTGGGCGTCTTCGACGCGATCGCCCCGGCGGCCTCCGCGGCCCTGGCGGCGCTCGACGCCGGAGACCTCGCCCGCTACGAGGAGATCATGGCCCCCACGGTCCCGCTCTCCCGGAAGATCTTCGAGGCGCCGACCTACAACTACAAGACCGGCATCGTCTTCCTGGCCTGGCTCAACGGCCACCAGGACGCGTTCGCCATGGTCAACGGCGCCCAGGCGGCCCGGTCGCTGCCGCACCTGGCCGAGGTGTTCCGGCTGGCCGACGCCGCGGGCCTGCTGAGCGACCCCGAGCTGGCCGTGCGCCGCATGCGCTCGCTGCTGGAGGTGCACGGGCTGTGACGGGCGCTTCGACAGGGGCTGCGGCACCCGCTGCGACACCGGCGGGGAGCCGCCTGTCCCTCAACCAGTGGACGACCAAGCGCTGGTCGGTGGCCGAGGCGTCGACGGGTGCGTGCGGCACGGCATCGAGGCCATCGGCCTGTGGCGGCAGGACGTCGCCGCGCAGGGCCTCGACGAGACCGTGAAGCTGGTGGCCGACGCGGGGCTGCGCGTGTCGTCGCTCTGCCGGGGCGGTTTCCTCACCTCCGGTGACGCCGCCGCGCTGGACGACAACCGCCGGGCGATCGACGAGGCGGCCGCGCTGGGCGCCCGTGCCTGGTCATGGTGGTCGGCGGGCTGCCCGGGGTGGTCCCCGCGGAGCCGCTCGGGGCGGTCGACCGCGATCTCGCGGGGGCCCGGGAGCGGGTCGCCGAGGCGCTGGCCGTACTGGCGCCGTACGCCGGTGAGCGCGGGGTGCGGCTGGCCCTGGAGCCGCTCCACCCGATGTACTGCGCCGACCGGGCCGTGCTGTCCACCCTCGGGCAGGCCCTCGACCTGGCCGAGCGGCACCCGGTGGAGCAGGTCGGCGTCGTCGTCGACACCTTCCACGTGTGGTGGGACCCGCAGGTGCTGGAGCAGATCGCCCGTGCCGGGGACCGGATCGCCTCCTACCAGGTGTGCGACTTCCTGCACCCGCTCCCGGCGGACGTGCTGCTCGGCCGAGGGGTGATGGGCGACGGCGTGATCGACTTCGCGCCGCTGACCGCGGCCGTGGCCGCGGCGGGCTACACCGGCGACATCGAGGTGGAGATCTTCAACGTCGACGTCTGGGCCGCCGACCCCGACGAGGTCCTGGCCCGGGTGAAGGCCGGGTTCGGCGAGCTGGTCGAGTCCTCCTGACCGGCGGGCCCAGGGGCCTCATCCCTCCGGGGTGAGGCCCCTGGTGCTCCCGCGCAGCACGACCTCGCCGGAGACCCGCTCGGTCCGGGGCTCCCGCGCCTCCTCCGACGGGTCGAGGGCGAGCTCCAGCGCGCGGGCGCCCATGTCGGAGAGCGGGAGCCGTACCGTCGTCAGGGAGGGGACGAGGTCGCGCAGGGTGGCGATGTCGTCGAACCCGGCGACCGAGACGTCCTCCGGCACCCGGATCCCGCGGTCCCGGAACGACGCCAGCGCCCCCACCGCCATCACGTCGTTGACCGCGAACACGCAGGTGGCGTCGGTGACCTCGGCCGCCGCCCCGTAGCCGCCGTCGCGGTCGAAGCTGCCGTGCACGAGCTGCGGCGCGGGCAGGCCCAGCTCGGCGAGCGCCCCGGTGAACCCGGAGACCCGGTCCTGGGCGGTGATCAGCCAGGGCGGCCCGGCCAGCACGGCGAAGCGCCGGTGCCCCAGACCGGCGAGGGCGCGGGCGAGCTCGGCGGCGCCCTCGGCGTTGCCGGGCGCCACCGTGTCGGCGCCGAGCAGGTCCTGGCGACGCAGGCGATCCGGCCGCCGGTCGCCCGGTAGCGGTCGAGCTCCTCGCGCAGCCGCCGCGTCACCCCGGGGTCCGCGATCCGGGACCCGGCCAGCAGCACGGCGCGCACGCGCTGCGCGTTCAGGGTCGCGACGTAGGCGATCTCCCGCTCGGGGTCGCGGTGCGTGGTGGCGACCATGACCATCAGCCCCTGGTCCTCGGCCACCCGCATCGCCCCGTCGGCCAGCGCCGCGAAGTAGGGGTCGGTCAGGTCGTGGACCACGAGCCCGATCACGTTGCTGGCGCCGCGGGCGAGCGTCTGCGCCGCCACGTTCGTCCGGTAGCCCAGCTGCTGGGCGGCCTGCTCCACCCTGGCCCGCAGCGACGCACCCACCTGGCGGGTGCTCCCGTTGAGCACCCGTGAGGCCGTGGCGAGCGAGACCCCCGCGTGCCTGGCGACATCTTCGAGCGTGACCACAGGCGACCTCCTGGAAAACGATTGCCAATCTTGCCAGAGAAGATCCCCGCAGCGCACCTCCCCGGGGTAGGCCTCCCTGCGGGGCGCTCCGCCGGTGCGGCGGGGCGCGGGCAGGAGCACCGCGCGCACGCGCCGGGCGGGCTGTGGGAGAGCTCACCGCGACGCGCCCGGATCCGGTCCGCCCGACCCGCGCCAAACGTTGTTACCGACCAGTAGCATGGTCGCTGTAGCCACCCATCAACGAGGAGCGAACCCGTGCCTTCGTCTCGTGACGTCGTATTCGTCGACGGAGTGCGCACGCCCTTCGGCAAGTCGGGCCCCAAGGGCCTGTACGCCGAAACGCGCGCCGACGACCTGGTGATCCGCGTCATCCGCGAGCTGATCCGGCGTAATCCGAATCTGCCGCCGGAGCGTGTCGACGAGGTGGCCATCGCGGCCACCACCCAGATCGGCGACCAGGGGCTGACCATCGGCCGCTCCGCCGCCGTGCTGGCCGGGCTGCCCAAGAGCGTGCCCGGCTACGCGATCGACCGCATGTGCGCCGGCGCCATGACCGCGGTGACCTCGGTCGCCGGCGGCATCGCCTTCGGCGCCTACGACGTGGCCATCGCCGGCGGCGTCGAGCACATGGGCCGCCACCCGATGGGCGAGGGCGTCGACCCCAACCCCCGGTTCGTGGCCGAGCAGATCGTGGACGGCTCCGCCCTGGTCATGGGCATGACCGCGGAGAACCTGCACGACCGCTACCCGACCATCTCCAAGGAGCGCGCGGACGCCTTCGCCCTCGCCTCCCAGGAGAAGGTCGCCAAGGCCTACGCCGACGGCAGGATCCAGCCCGACCTGGTCCCGGTGGCCGTGCGCTCGGCCGAGAAGGGCTGGGGCCTGGCCACGGCCGACGAGGCGCCCCGCCCCGGCACCACGCTGGAGGGCCTGGCCTCGCTCAAGACCCCGTTCCGGCCGCACGGCCGGGTCACCGCGGGCAACGCCTCCGGCATCAACGACGGCGCCACCGGCTGCATCGTGGCCGCCGCCGACGTCGCCGCCGAGCTGGGCCTGGCCCCCAAGATGCGCCTGGTCTCCTACGCCTTCGCCGGCGTCGACCCCGAGGTCATGGGCGTCGGCCCGATCCCGTCGACCGAGCGGGCGCTGCGCCTGGCCGGGCTCTCCATCGACGACATCGGCCTGTTCGAGATCAACGAGGCCTTCGCCGTCCAGGTGCTGGCCTTCCTGGAGCACTTCGGCATCGCCGACGACGACGACCGGATCAACCCTTACGGCGGCGCGATCGCCTTCGGCCACCCGCTCGCCTCCTCGGGCGTGCGCCTCATGACCCAGCTCGCCCGCGAGTTCGGCGAGCGCCCCGACGTCCGGTACGGCGTCACCACGATGTGCGTCGGCATGGGCATGGGTGGAACGGTCATCTGGGAGAACCTCGCCTGGGAAGGTGCGAAGTGACGGACATCAAGGAACTGTTCGCCGACGAGGTCGTCACCAAGGCGGCCGTCCGCGACGTCGAACTGCCGTACGGCGCCGGCACGATGGCCCTCATCACGCTGGACAACGGCTTCGACCACACCAAGCCGTCGACCTTCGGCCCCGGCGGCCTGACCTCGCTGAACGAGGCCATCGACGCCGTGGCGGGCCGCAGCGACCTGGTCGCGGTGGGCGTGATCGGCAAGCCGTTCATCTTCGCGGTCGGCGCCGACCTCAAGGGCGCCGCCCTGGTCTCGCAGCGCGAGCAGGCGCTGGCCATCGGCAAGCTGGGCCACGACGTGTTCCGCCGCCTCGGCGAGCTGGACGTGCCGTCGTTCGCGTTCGTCAACGGCGCGGCGATGGGCGGCGGCCTGGAGGTCGCGCTGCACTGCACCTACCGGACCGTCTCCTCCGCCGTGCCCGCGGTGGCGCTGCCCGAGTGCTTCCTCGGCCTGGTCCCCGGCTGGGGCGGCACCCAGCTGCTGCCCCGCCTGATCGGTCCCGAGAAGGCCCTCAAGCTGATCATCGAGAACCCGCTCGCGCAGAACCGCATGATCAAGGGTCGGGACGCGTTCGAGCTCGGCATCGCCGACGCGATGTTCGAGGGCGCCGACTTCCTGGAGGAGTCGCTGCGCTGGGCCGCCCAGGTCCTGCGCGGCGAGGTGGCCGTCGAGCGGACCGACCACACCGCCGCCGACTGGTCCAAGACCGTCGCCGACGCCCGCTTCCTGCTCGACATGAAGCTGCACGGCGCCAGCCCCGCCCCGTACCGGGCGCTGGAGCTGGTCGAGCTGGCCCGCACCGCCTCCCGCGACGAGGGCTTCGACGCCGAGGACGCGGCCCTGGCCGACCTCCTCATGGGCGACGAGCTGCGCGCCGGGCTGTACGCCTTCGACTTGGTGCAGCGCCGCGCCAAGCGGCCCGCCGGGCCCGGACAAGGCGCTGGCCCGCAAGGTCACCAAGGTCGGCGTCGTCGGCGCGGGCCTGATGGCCTCGCAGATGGCGCTGCTGTTCGCCCGCCGCCTGGAGGTCCCGGTCGTGCTGACCGACCTGGACCAGGCCCGCCTGGACAAGGGCGTCGCCTACGTGCACGCCGAGGTCGACAAGCTGCTCGGCAAGGGCCGGATCTCCGGCGACCAGGCCAACCGGCTCAAGGCCCTGGTGACGGGCTCGCTGACCAAGGACGCGTTCGCCGACGCCGACTTCGTCATCGAGGCCGTCTTCGAGGACATGAAGGTCAAGCAGCAGGTCTTCGCCGAGGTCGAGGCCGTCGTCTCGGAGACCTGCGTGCTGGCGACCAACACCTCCTCGCTCTCGCTGACCGAGATGGGCTCGAAGCTGGCGCACCCCGAGCGGCTGGTGGGCTTCCACTTCTTCAACCCGGTCGCGGTGATGCCGCTGCTGGAGATCATCCGCGGCCACGCCACGGACGACGCGACCCTCGCCACGGCGTTCAGCGTCGGCAGGTCGCTGAAGAAGTCCAGCGTGCTGGTGAAGGACGCCCCGGCGTTCGTCGTCAACCGGCTGCTGACCCGCTTCATGGGCGAGGTCATCACCGCGGTGGACGAGGGCACCCCGCTGGAGGTCGCCGACCACGCGCTCGACGGCCTCGGCCTGCCGATGACGCCGTTCGCGCTGCTCCAGCTGGTCGGCCCGGCCGTCGGCCTGCACGTCTCCGAGACGCTGCACGCCGCCTTCCCCGACCGCTTCGGCGTCTCGGCGAACATGGCCAAGCTGGTCGCGGCGGGCAAGCCCGGCGTCTACGCCCCGGACTTCTCCCTCGACCCCGAGGCGGTGGCGATCTTCTCCGGCGGCGCCTCCCCGTCCACGGCCGAGCAGGTGCGCGAGCGCACGCTCCGGGCCCTGGAGCAGGAGATCCGCATCATGCTGGAGGAGGGCGTGGTCGCGGCGGCGCAGGACATCGACCTCTGCATGATCCTGGGTGCGGGCTGGCCGTTCCACCTGGGCGGCATCACCCCGTACCTGGACCGCGCCGGCATCGCCCGGCCGCGGTTCCTGGAGCCGGGCGTGGCCTCCGTCCCCGCCTGACGCCTGACGCCCGGACGCCCCCGCTCCCTTCCCGGGAGCGCGTCCGCGTCGGTGCGGGCGATCCGCTAGGCGCAGGTCTTCCCACCGGGGGTGCAGAACGCGACCTCGGGGTGGCCCGGTGACGGCTCGTCCAGGAAGGGCCGCGGCTCCGACTTCAGGTGCCGGTCGAGGAAGGCGGCCACGTACGTGCGCGTGAGCTCGGAGCCGCGGGCCGCGGGCAGCATTCCGGGGATGGGGTCGAGACCGATGGCGTCCGCCACCAGCGGGATGTCGGTGAAGGACTGGTGTCCCGCGCCCGTCAGCACGATCCAGCGCTTCCAGCCGGTCAGCAGCTTCCAGTCGCGGTCCCATGAATGGTCGTGTCCGCCGGGGACGTGCTGCGGCGCGCCGATGAACATGAACGGCCGGGAGAGGCCGCTCTCGGGGATCCGGGCGTAGATGGTGCCGTCCATGTCGATCCCGGCGCGCACGCGGCGGTCCTTGACCATGGCCGCCATGGCGCCGGCCCCGCCCATCGACTGGCCCACCATCGCGACCCGGGAGTAGTCGATCAACCCGGGACCGCCCCACTCCGACGGCAGCCGGTCGAGCACGAAGGAGACGTCGGCCGCCCGGCCCTGGGCCGCTCCCGTGCCGAAGCCCGGGTCGCCGTCGCTGTCGCAGGCGATGCATTCGGCGACGCGCCCGTCGGAGAGGGTGATGCCATGGCTCTCGTAGGGGTGGTCGATCCCGGCCACGACATATCCGTGGCTGGCCACTTCCTCGGCCAGGGACGTGAGCGTGCTCACCGGCTTGGTGAAGCCGGGAGAGAACACCACCAGCGGGAGTCCGCGTCCCGCGGGATCGGCGTTCTCGACGGCGTTGGTGCGCGTCCTGCTCAGCGTCTCGTACGGCGTGCTCGCCAGCCCCGACCCCTTCAGGAGGAGCTCAGCCTCCTTCGGCGTCATGTACCGCGCCCGCTGCCCGTCCCGCTGCCCGGTCGGATACCACAGGGTGACCTTGAGCTCCCTGGCGTCGGCGTCGGGGTTCCAGGGGTCGGGGCGGGAGGTGTCCTTCAGGTACAGGGCGGCGGTGCCGACCGGATGGGCGCCGGTGGGGGGCGGGCAGGGTGGCGGGTCCGGCCGGCGCGGGCGACGG
>NZ_CDRNDK010000125.1:0-14750 GCF_977012225.1 Planomonospora algeriensis
GTCGCGGAGCTCCGGTTCCGGCGGGGGGTCTGCGAGGTCTACGAACTGGTCGCGGAGAACGGATAGGGATCGCGGCCGGGCCGTCGGCGGATCACTGCGGGACCGCCGCGTGATCACTGTGCGGATCGGGTCCGCGACGCGATCCGGTGTTCTCCGAACCGTTAGCCTCGATTTCATTACACTGCGTTATCGAATATGTGCGGCGAGATGTAATTCACGGGAAGGGGCGGCCTCGATGCTCAGAAAGGCGTTCGAGCACGAGAGCGAGATGATCCGGAGATGGCGCAACCACCCGAGGGTGCGTGAGGCCAGCTTCACCACCCACGAGATCGGCGAAACCGAACACGCCAAATGGTGGGTGAGCGCGACGGCGGACGCCACCCGGCGGATCCTCGTCTACGAACACGAGGGGGTGCCGAGCGGGGTGGTGAACTTCTTCGACTACGACACCGAGGAACGGCGGGCCATGTGGGCCTTCTACCTCGACGTCGACGGGCTCGGCGAGCGCGGCGAGCTCTTCGCGGCCTGGCTGACGGTCGAGGGCGAGGCGGTCCGGTACGCCTTCGACGAGCTGGAGGTCGCGACCCTGCGCTGCGAGGTCCTGTCGCACAACACGGCGGTCCGCACCCTGCACCGCCGCAACGGGTTCGTCGAGGTGGACACCTACACCCGGCCGGTGGACGGGACCGAGGAGTCCGTGATCGTCATGGAACGCGTCAGGGCGGACACCCCGGCCTGAGCCCGGGTCTGCGCGCCGGGAGGCCGCGGGGAGCCGTGGGAGATCACCGGAAGCCCGGGGAGAACGCGCCGGGGAAGCCGGGAGAACGCGGGAGACCGCGTCGCCGTACGGATCGGGCGCTGGGAAGGGTACAGCCGCGGTAAAGGCAGTGCATAGCGCGTTGTAGCCGGTCCGTACGGCTGGCAGGGTCGAACGAGGTCGAACCGGCGCGATTGTCAGGGGGAGCGCGGTGCACGGGTCCAACCACTACTACGGCCATTCGCGGATACTGGCGCGATACTGCGGGCTGGACGAGGACGACGTGCCGCGCATCCGGGGATTCCTCCAGCACGGCTGGAACCACCTGCACGGATTCCAGCCCGATGACGAGTGGTGCACCCCGGGGTACCCGCGGTTCGTCTGGTCGGACGTGCTCCGCAGGCGGGGCTGGTCGATGGGGCGCCGGGGGCACTGCCTCATCGGGGCGCCGTGGGTCTACCTGCTGGCGATGGAGCCGGACACCGGGCGCGTCCCCGCCGAGGAGCGCCGCGGCACGATCTGGTACCCCTTCCACGGGTGGGAGAAGCAGGCGGTGCGCGGGGGCCACGACCGCCTCGTGGACGAGATAAGGGCCACCGAGGGCGATGACGTCACCGTGTGCCTGTACTGGGTCGAGTTCCGGGACGCCGACGTCCGCCGCCGTTACGAGTCCGCCGGTTTCCGGGTCGTCTGCCACGGCGAGCGGGGCACGCGCTGGGACCGCAGAGGCCGTGACTTCCTCCGCCGGCAGCTCGTGGAACTGCGCCGGCACCGGCGGGTGGCCTCCAACCGGCTCGGCAGCGCCCTGTTCTACGGGGCGTCGGTCGGCTGCGACGTGGCGGTGTACGGAGATCCGATGCAGTTGGAGAACGAGCGGCCGGAGTTCGGCGGCGCCGGGCGGCAGCGGCGGCTGTGGCCCGAACTCCACGGGGCCGAGGTCGACCGCGCCACCGCCGCGGAGATCGCGGAGAGGGAACTCGGCTTCGAGTACATGGCGGGACCGGAGGAGCTCCGGTGCCTGTTCGGCTGGGAACGGGAGACGCTGGTCCGGTGCGCGTGAACGGCTCGGAGGCGCCGCCGAACGTCCGGCTCGTCGGCGGTGAGATGCTCACCTGGTCGGACGGGCTGCACGGCCCCGGGGACGCCGACTGCCTCCGTGAACTGGTCCGCCGGGTGCTGCCCTCCCCGGGGCGGGTCCTGGTCGCGGGACCCCATCCGGAAGGGCTCCTTCCGTGGCTGGCCGGGTGCGCCGCGTCCGTCGCGGTGCTGCTGAGGTCCTTCCCGGACGCCCTGGAACTGGGGAACCGGCACCTCGGCGGGGAGGGGCTCACCGTCTACTGCGGTGAGCCGGGCAGGATGGACGTTCCCGGCGGCTTCGACACGGTGCTCGTCCTGGACGGGTTCCGCCGCCTGCGCTCAGCCGAGGCGCCCGAGACCTCGTGGCAGGAGACGTTCTCGGAGCTGGCCCGTTTCGTCGCGCCGGGCGGCGCCCTGGTCCTCACCGTGGCGAACGGCATGGGGATCGACCGCCTCGCCGAGGCCAAGCCCGCCGAGCGGGACCGCACGGACGCGGACTGGTTCCCCCGGGGATGGGACCGCTCCGAGCCGGCCGGACATCCGGCGCTGCTGCGGGAGCTGGAGTCGGAGGGGCTCGCCGCTGAGCGGTGCTACGCGGGTTTCCCCGCCGCGGACGCCCCCAGGGCGCTGCTCGCCGTCGACGTGCTGGAATCCGGTCCGCCGGTCCCCGACGCGGTCGTGCTCATGTCGGGCACGCGGGACCGCGGTGACCGGTACTCCCTCGTGGATCCGGCCGGGCTGACCCGGAAGGCCTTCCGGCACGGGCTGGCGGCCCGACTGGCGCCCGCGTGGGTGGTGGTCGCCCGCAGGGGAGGGACCCTTCCGCCGACCGTGCCGGAGTGCTCGCCGCCGGACGCGCTGGTCGGGGACGACCTGTGCGGCAGACCGTGGGCGGTCGTCCACGAGCTCGCCCGGGAGGCGGACGGCCGGTGGAGGCGCAGACCCCCCGCGCGGGACGTCCCGTGCCCGGCGGGCCGGGTCGGCAGAGACCTCGGAGCGCTCGGCGGGTCCGTCCCCGAGGGCCGGGTCCTCGACGAAGTGATCGTCGGGGCCTGCGCGCGGGACGATCTGCGGGCGGTCAGAGAGCCGCTGCGGGCGCTCACCGCGCTGCTGTCCGATCAGGCCGACGGCGGAGCGGTCTCGGGCGGCTGGGTCTTCGCCACCACCGACAACCTCGTCTGGGACGGCCGGGACCTCCACCTGATCGACCCGAGCTGGACGTACGACGGGCGGATCCCGCTCCCGGTCCTGCTGGCCCGGATCCTCCGGCGGTTCGCGGTCCGGCTGCTCGACGCGGGGCACCACCATCCCTGGCCCTGCTCCTTCTCCCCGGCCGACGTGACCCGGACGCTGGTCGCGATGTGCGGTCTCACCCTCGGGGACGGAGACCTCGACCGGGCCGCGGCGCTGGAGGGGGAGATCGCCGCGGTGCTGGGGACCGAGGGCCCGGAAGCGGCCCGCGGCCTCCCGACCTACCGCGAGCTGATCACGGAGCGTGACGCGCTGCGCGACCGGCTCGGCGAGGCGCGGGCGAGGATCGACCGGCTGGAGAGCAGGCTCACCTCCCGCGAGGAGCAGTTGGACAAGGCCCGGCTCCGGTGGCGCGCGGCCGCCGAGGAGGCGCAGGCCGTACGCCGGTCCACGGAACGCGATGTCCCGCAGGCGGCGACGGGGCCCCGCCGGGTGGTCCGCCGGCTCGTCCGAGCCATCTGGAACTGACGGAAGAACACCGAGACGTATACGGCGGGGGAAACATGATCAACGCAGGAAGCCGGCCGCAGTTCGAGCAACTGCTCACGACCGTGTCGACGTACTGGGAGAGCCGCCTGCCACGCGCGGAGGGTGACGCGTGCGTCGTGGTGGAGGCGCTGCACCCGGACATCCGGGTCCTCCTCCGGAACTTCGTGATAGCCAACGCGATCAGATGCGTCACCCCGGCGAAGCTCGTCGTCGTGACGGGGGTGGACCCGCGGTGGCAGGAGACGCTGCACTGGGAGGAGTTCGACGTCGACCGGATCCGGTCGTTCGCGCATGCCTTCGGCGCGTCGGACGTCGTCGATCTCCACGAGCTGGCGATCCGGTTCGAGGCGACCGGCGAGGCGGCCGTCCGCCTGCGCGGTTTCAGCGACCGCTCGGCGCGGCGGGACGTCCCCGAGCTGGACCCCCGGTACCTCGACACCATCCTGGGTGCGACCCTGTGCCGTCTGGACCTGCTTCCGAGGCTGCCGGAAGGCGCCGCCTCCGATCCGGGGTACCGGAAGCGGCACCGCAGGACCGCCGCCTTCTCCGCCGTCTACGACCGGATCTTCGACGCGGTCGAGCCCGTGGCGTTCGTCACCAGCCATGTCGACTACGACCAGTGGGGGATGGGCGTCGACTCGGCCGTGCGGCGCGACATCCCGGTGGTCTACGCGCAGAGCACGGGATCGCTGAAGGCGTATACGCTCTTCCCGGAGAAGCGCGCCGGACTGGCCAGTTACCGGGCCGAGCTGACCGAGCAGATCGGCGAGTACTTCGAACGGGCCGTCTGGGCGAACCGCGACCTGGTGCGCGCGAACGCCGAACTGGTGACCGCGCGGGCCAAGGGGAACCTGGGACGGCCGAGCTGGTGGCGGGCGGGGGCGTTCGCCGCGGCCGAGCTGCGCAACGAGGTGGAGCGCAACCAGGTGCGCACCCACGCCCTGCAGCGGCTGGGGTTCGAGCCGGACCGCCCGGTGGTCACGGTCTTCAGCCACACGGTGTCGGACGCGCTGGGCACCAACAAGGAGATCTTCGACGATCTGGGGCAGTGGTTCGAGGAGACCGCCGCGCACGCGTCCGCGGACGATTCGGCGAACTGGCTCTTCCTGGACCACCCCAGCCAGATCAGATACGACAGCACCGGCTTCTTCGACCGGGTCGCAGCCCGGTACGCCGACCGCCCCCACCTGGTCTTCCGGCCCAGTACGAGCATCTCGAAGAACATGCTGCTGAGCCTGACGGACGTCGGCGTGACGGTCCGGGGCAGCGTGAGCAACGAGCTGCCCGCCTTCGGCATCCCCGTCATCCAGACGGGCTGGTCGGAGTGGAGCTCCTGCGGGCTCTCCCACGTGGCCGAGGACCGGTCCGCGTACTGGAATCTCCTGGACACGGCGATCGAGCTGGCGGCCAAGGGGAGGACGATCCTCGGCGAGGAGCAGCGGGAGCGGGCCAGGCTGTGGCTCTGGTTCTACCGGTGCGCGACCGACGTGCCGACGCCGTTGGTCCCCGCCTGGGACACCGGCGCGGGCGGCGCCCTGCTCCGCACCATCTCCGTCAACATGAGCCACGTGGAGAGTGACGCGGACCCGCTCTTCTCCTCGGTGGCCCGGATGTGGGAACGCCGCGAGCCGTTCCTCACCCGTTTCGATCTGCTGGCACCGGACGCGCTGAAGTCAGCGGTCCTTCCGTTCAGGAGTCATTGATGAACACGGCCATCGGCACCGGATTCGCGACCGTTCACGAGAGCGCGGTGGAGCCCCTGATCCCACCGGTCGTCGTCGAGAGCGGCCGGACGCCCGGCTTCCAGGTCACCGACCAGGTCTACCGGGGGACGCGCTACGTCGGGAGGTTCGCCTCCTCCGGCCTGGCCGGGTTCAAGGTGCTCGGAAACGGGACGGGGGTGCGGGTCCGCGTCCGGCTCTCCATCGACAACAAGGCCGTCAAGGCCTGGCTGAAGGAGGTCGAGGGCGCTGAGGGCCCCGAGGGCGCTGAGGGCGCTGAGGGCATCGAGGGTTCCGCCAGGCGGGCACGGCTGCCCCGCCTGCTCCAGATACGTTCCCAGGGAACGCTCCGGCAGTGCGTCGTGCTCGACTCGCGCGAGGCGAGGCGGCGGCCGTACGCGACGGTGGAGTTCGACCTCGCCGCCGACGAGGTCCCCCCGGACGGGCTCCTCTGCCTCGAAGTGGCCGACGTCGAAGGGTGGCGCCGTACCCCGCCGTCCGTCAGGGAGGCGGCGGCGGGCAGGGTCATGCCGTCGAGCGCGGTCGGGGTCCGCATCGACCGCGTGGAGTTCTGCGACATCCCGGCCGCTCACGAGAGCCCTCTCCCCGCGCGGGTCGACGGGGTGAGCTGCGAGGAGACTTCGCTGATCAGCGCCGGCGGCGTGCTCCGCGGGGCCGGTCCGGGACCGAGGCGGCTGAGCGGGGGCATCGTCGTGGTCAACCCGCTGCCGCTCGGCGAGCGTTCCGCCGCGGGGCGGATCGGGCTCCGGCTGGGCATGCGGGGGGCCGACGCCCGTTCGCAGCTTCAGGTCGCCGCCGTCCAGCGGCTCCAGGACCCGCAGGAACGGACTCCGAAGAGGGCGAAGGCCGTGCCGGCGGTCGAGGAGTGCCACGGCAGGTCCTTCAGGACCCGTTCCCTGCGGGTGCACCGGGTGGTGCGCAGGAAGGCGCGCGGTGTCCTGGGACGCCTGTCCGCCGTCCCGTACAGCATGGCCGCCCACCTCCAGGTCATGGCGGTCGGTGGGATCGTCGTCCTCGACATGGAGAGCGGCGGGGAGATCCCGGTCCGGGTGCTCAGGGAGGGGCGGCAGGACCTGAGGCTGGAGTTCCCCGAGCCGCTGAGCTCTCCGGCGCTGGTGGTGGTCTCCTCCGGGGCGCGCAGCTCCGACCGTCTCGTCCCGTCGCTCGTCTCGGTGTCCCGCCTGGCGGAGTGAGAGGACGCGCGAGAACGCGACGCCGCCCGGGTCCCTCATGCGGGGACCCGGGCGGCGTCGCGTTCGGGGTCAGCGCAGGATCGCGGTCAGCGCGTCCACGACGCGGTCCTGGTCGGTCTCGGAGAGCCCCGGGTAGAGCGGCAGCGAGAGCTGCTCGGCGTAGAAGGCCTCGGCGTTGGGGCACAGGCCCCGCCGGTATCCGAGGCTCTCGAAGACCGGATGCCGGTAGGCGGGGATGTAGTTGACCTGCACGCCGATCCCGGCCCGCCGCATGCGGTCGTACACCTCGCGGCGGCGGCCGTCGTGGATCCGGACCGGGTACAGGTGCCAGGACGGGGACACGTAGGCCCGCTGCTGCGGCAGGCTCAGCCCCGGGACGCCGGCCAGTGCCGCGTTGTACCGTGCGACCAGCGCGGTTCTGCGGTCGCGGAACTCGGCCAGCCGCCTCAGCTGGCTGATGCCGAGCGCGCACAGCACGTCGGGCAGGCGGTAGTTCAGCCCGAAGGCGTGCACCTCCTGGTGCCAGCCCCCGTGGTCGGGGTCGTGCTGGTGCTCGGGGTCCCGCACCAGGCCGTGGTTCTTGAACCGCCCCGCGCGCAGGAGGTGCTCGGGACTCCGCGCCGCCACGGCCCCGCCCTCCGCCGTCGTCACGGTCTTGGTGGGGAAGAAGGAGAACGTGGTGAGGTCGGCGACCGACCCGATCGGCCGGTCCTTGTACACCGAGCCGATCGAGTGGGCGGCGTCGTCCAGCAGCAGGGCGCCCACGTCGTCGGCGGCCTGCCGCAGCTCGTCGTAGTCCGCGGGATGGCCGGCGTAGTCGACCGCGGCGATCACCCGGGTCCGCGGGGTGGCCACCGCCCGCACGGCTTCGGGGTCGAGGTTGGCGGTGTCCGGCTGGACGTCGGCGAAGACGACCTCGGCGCCCAGCAGCGCGGCCGTGGCCGCGGTGGCGACGAACGTCATGGGGGAGGCGACGACCTGGTCGCCCGCCGTGATCCCGGCCGCGGCGTAGGCCACATGGAGCGCGGCGGTGCCCGAGGTGACGCTGACGCACGGCACGCCGCCCGTCCACCGGGCGAGTTCGGCCTCGAACGCGCCGACCGCGGGACCGGTCGTCAGCCAGTCGCCGCGCAGCACCTCGGCGACCGCGTCGACGTCCTCGTCGGTGATCGACTGGCGGCCGTAGGGGAGCATCAGACCCCTACCGCGGTCATGTCGCGGAGCTGGTCGACCGAGAGCCACCGGTCGTTGGTGTCGGAGCGGTAGGCGAAGCCCTCGGGGAGCGCGGCGCCGCCCTGCGGGGGGACGTAGCCCCAGGTCGCGATGGTGGGCTGGACGACGTAGCGGTCGGGGAGGCGGAGCGTGCGGTGCCCGTCGTCCTGCGCGATCATCTCCTCGTGCAGCTTCTCGCCGGGGCGGATGCCGATCTCGTAGGTGGGGCTCTGCGGGGCGAGGGCCTCGGCCAGGTCGGTCACCCGCATGCTGGGGATCCGCGGCACGTAGAGCTCTCCGCCCTGCATCATGTCGAAGGAGTCGATCACGAAGCGCACCGCCTCCTCCAGGGTGATCCAGAAGCGGGTCATGCGCTTGTCGGTGATGGGGATGCTCGCCCCCTCGCGCGCCAGCCGGAGGAAGAACGGCACCACCGAGCCGCGGCTGCCGATGACGTTGCCGTAGCGGACGACCGAGAACCGGGTGGGAAAGGCCGCGGCGTAGTGGTTGGCCGAGACGAACAGCTTGTCCGCGACGAGCTTGGTCGCGCCGTACAGGTTGATGGGGCTGGACGCCTTGTCGGTGGAGAGCGCCACGACCTTGCGGACCCCGCAGTCGATGGCCGCCTCGATGACGTTCTGCGATCCGGCGACGTTGGTCCGGACGTACTCGAAGGGGTTGTACTCGGCGGTGTCGACCTGCTTGAGGGCGCCGGCGTGCACGACGTACTCCACGCCGTGCATCGCGCGGGTGAGCCGCTCCCGGTCGCGGATGTCGCCGATGAACCAGCGCAGCCGCTCGTCGTCTCCGAACAGCTGCCGCGCCTCGTACTGCTTCAACTCGTCGCGGGAGATGACGACCAGGCGGCGGGGATCCAGGTTGTCCAGGGCGTACCGGATGAAGGCCTTGCCGAAGGAGCCCGTTCCGCCGGTGATCAGAATTGACGAACCAGTGAGGATGCTCATGAGGTCCCCCGTACTTGTGATTACGCACTGTGGTCGGCCGGACTGACCCGGTAGCATAGCGCGACCTGGCCAGCACACAGTGTCACACGGAGAATGGGGCATCGGTGCGTATTATCGGAATCGTTCAGGCGCGGACGGGGTCCACGCGCCTGCCCGGGAAGGTGCTCCGGGAGCTGTCCGGCCGCTCGGTCCTGGGGTGGGTGGTCCGGGCCGTCCAGGAGGCGCGGGCGGTCGACGAGCTGGTGGTCGCGACCACCACGGAGGCGGCGGACGACGCGGTCGCGGCCGAGTGCGGACGGCTGGGCGTGGCCTGCAGCCGGGGCCCGGTCGACGACGTGCTCACCCGCTTCACGGCCGCGCTGGCCGGCCGTCCGGGTGACGCGGTGATGCGCTTCACGGCGGACTGCCCGCTGCTCGACCCTGCGGTGATCCGGGAGACGGCGCTGGTCTACCGGGCCGTCCCCGGCCTCGACTACCTCAGCACCGCCCTGCCCCGCACCCTGCCGCGCGGCACGGACGTGGAGATCGTCGGCAGGGCCGCCCTGGAGAAGGCGGACCAGGACGCGGACTCCTACCATCGGACGCACGTGACGTCGTACGTGTACACGCGGCCGGACGATTTCCGGATCATGGGGCTGACCCATCCCCCCGAGGCCGCCGACCTGCGGGTCACCCTCGACACCGAGGAGGACTGGGCCCTGATCAGCCGGGTGGTGCGGGAGTTCGGGGACCG
Source organism: Planomonospora algeriensis (assembly GCF_977012225.1). Classification (NCBI taxonomy): domain Bacteria; kingdom Bacillati; phylum Actinomycetota; class Actinomycetes; order Streptosporangiales; family Streptosporangiaceae; genus Planomonospora; species Planomonospora algeriensis. Next base: position 9,420 of record NZ_CDRNDK010000125.1, read on the forward strand.
GCCCGTCCCCGTCGGGGTGCTCGTGCGCTGGCTGCGGGCCCGTCCGGAGGTGCGGGCGCTCAACGCGCACGTCGAGCAGAAGGCGCTGCAGGAGGCGTGAGCCCGCGCATCGGGATCCGCTGCGACGCCGGCCCCCTGATCGGGGTCGGCCACCTGGTGAGGTGCGTCGCCCTCGCCGAGGAACTGCTGGCCAGGGGGGCGCGGGTCGTGTTCCTGGGCGACCTGGGCGGCCTGCCGTGGGCGGCGGCCCAGCTCGCGGGCAGAGGGCTGCCGCTGGTCCCCGCCGCTCCGGAGCCGGAGGCCCTCGCCGGGCAGGCGCGGGACCTGGCCCTGGACGGGATCGTGCTCGACTCCTACACGCTCGACCCCGGCACCGGGGCCGCGCTCCGGGAGGCCGGGCTGAGGGTGCTGGCCATCGTGGACGGCGACCTGCGCGGCCAGTCCGCCGACGTGTACCTCGACCAGAACCTCGGGGCCGAGGAGCGGGACGTCCCGGTCCCGGAGGGGGCGGTCCGTCTGGCCGGCGCGGGATACGTCCTGCTCCGCGACGCGGTACGGCGGGTGCGGGCCAGGCCCGGAGAAGGGCTCCCGCGGGTGCTCTGCTTCTTCGGCGGCACCGACGCCGCGGGGGTGACCCCCCGCTGGGCGGACGCGCTGGCGGGCACCGGGGTGCCCTTCACCGCCACCGTGGTCAGCGCCCGTCCGATCCCGGCCCGCCCTCAGATCACGGTGATCCCGCCCACCGACGGGCTGCCCGCCCTCATGGCCGAGGCGGACCTGGTGATCACCGCCACCGGGACGTCCACCTGGGAGCTGCTCCACCTGGGCGTGCCCGCCGGGCTCACCTGGGTCGCCGACAACCAGCTGATCGGCTACGACGAGGTGGTGGGCCGCGGGCTGGCCGCCGGCCTCGGCCCCGGGACCGCCGCCGAGGAGGCGGTCCCCCTCCTGCGGGAACTGCTCACCGATCCCCGCCTCCGGCGCCGGTACGGCGAGCGCGGCCGGGCCCTGGTCGACGGCCGGGGCCGGGAGCGGGTGGCGGACGCGCTGCTGCGGGACCGGTGCGCGGGCGACGGCGGGTCTGGATCGGGTCCCGGGTCTGGATCGGGTCCCGGGTCTAGATCAGGTCCCAGGTCAGCGGGGTGCCCATCGGGACGTCCCGGGTGAAGCGGCGTCCGGCGACCTGGGGCATCGAGGCCGGGGACAGGCCGCCCGCGGGCCGGATCGAGCGGACGTTGCGTTCGCTCACCGGCTCGCCCGCGCGCACGTCGGCCACGACGTAGAGGGAGCGGCGGAAACGCAACCCCTCGCTCTCGCTGGCGCGCGGACCGATCCGCGCGGCGCCCAGCGACTGCCAGGCCCGCTCGCTCTCGACGACCAGTGTCGCCAGCTCACCCGGTTCCAGGGAGAAGGCGGAGTCCACTCCGCCGTCGGCCCGCGCCATGGTGACGTGCTTCTCGATCAGGGACGCGCCCAGGGCGACCGAGACGAGGGCGGCGCCCATCCCCGGCGTGTGGTCGGAGATCCCGACGACGGCGCCGGTGACGCCGGCCAGCAGGGGGAGGGCGCGCAGGTTGCTGTCCGCCGGAGAGGCGGGGTAGCTGGCGGTGCAGGCCAGCACCGCCAGCTGCGTGCAGCCCGCCCCGCGGCCGTTTCGACGGCCGCGTGGATCTCCCCGATCGTGGCCATCCCGGTGGAGATGATCAGAGGCTTGCCCGTGCCCGCCGCGAGCCTGATCAGCGGCAGGTCCACGATCTCCGATGAGGCGATCTTGTAAGCCGGTGCGTCGAGCGACTCCAGGAGGTCGATCGCCGTCGGGTCGAACGGGGAGGAGAAGGCCGTCAGCCCTCGCTCCCGCGCCCGGCGGAAGATCGGCTCGTGCCACTCCCACGGGGTGTGGGCACGCTCGTAGAGCCGGTAGAGGGTGTCACCGCCCCACAGTTCGTGATCGTCGCTGATCCGGAAGGCGGGGCCGTCGACGTCCACCGTGATGGTGTCCGCGCGGTAGGTCTGCAGCTTGAGGGCGTGCGCTCCGGCGTCGGCCACGGCGTCGACGATGGTGAGCGCCCGGTCCAGGTCGCCGTTGTGGTTGCCGGACATCTCCGCGATCACGAAGGGCGCGTGGCCGGGGCCGATCGGCCGGCCGTCTATCGAGATCATGATTTCCTCCCCGCGTGAAACGGCGCGACACGGTGTGACATCACGTGACGACGTCGGTGCCGTGGGTGATATCGCAGATCGTAGCGAGCGGCGCGGCGGACGGTCCACGGTTCGGCAAAGAGCGGGCCAGCGGGGAGCAGCCTGCGGCGCCGCCGCTTTACCGGAAGGGCATTCTGAGCGGCGACTCACCGGTCCTCGCGCACTGGAGGAACCTCCATTGAAAACACCCCTGCTCAGCGTCGTGGTCCCGTTCTTCGACGTGGAGGAGTACCTCCATGAATGTCTGACGTCCTTGGCGGAGCAGACGCTCACCGACCTCGAGGTCGTCATGGTCGACGACGGATCGACGGACGGCAGCGCGGTCATCGCCAAGGATTTCGCCGAGGCGGATCGCAGGTTCCGCCTCGTCCAGCAGGAGAACCGGGGGCTGGGCCCGGCCAGGAACACCGGGGTCGGGCACGCCACGGGTGCGTACCTCGCCTTCGCCGACAGCGACGACGTCCTGCCCGCCGGGGCCTACGCCGCGATGGTGGCGAGCCTGGAGCGGAGCGGATCGGACTTCGCCTCTGGGGCGGTCCACCGGTTCACCGACGGGGAGAGCGCGCCGTCGGGCCTGCACCGCCGCATCTTCCGGCGGACGGTGTACGGCACGCACATCTCCCGCAAGACGAACCTCGTCCACGATCGCACGGCCTGGAACAAGGTGTACCGCCGGTCCTTCTGGGACCTGCACGGGTTCGCGTTCCCCGAGGGCCTCTACGAGGACGCCCCGGTGACGATTCCCGCCCACGTCCTCGCGTCGGGCGTCGACGTGCTCGCCGACGTCGTCTACCACTGGCGCCTGCGCCCGACCTCGATAACCCAGCGGCGGACCGAGGTGGGCAACGTGCGGGACCGCATCGCCTCGGTCCGCGCGGTCCAGGGGTTCATCGCCGAGCGGGCGCCGGGGTTGAAGAAGACGTTCGACCAGATGGTCGCGTCGTGGGACCTGCGGCTGGCGGGGGAGGCGATCGCGGCGGCCCCGGAGGAGGAACTGGAGGCGCTGTTCGAGATCGTCGATCCCTGCCTGGCCGCGCTCGCCCCGGAGGTCGTCGCGGAGCTGCCGGTGGTCAGGAGGCTGGAGCTCCACCTCATGCGGCACCGCATGGTCGCCGAGCTGCGCGAGGTGTGCCGGTTCCGCCACGAGGAGGAGGTGCGGGTCATCCGGCGCGGCCTGTGCAACCGCCGGTGGTACGCGGTCTACCCGTTCTTCCGCGACCGGTCGCGCGGCATCCCCGACCACGTGTACGAGGTGGGGGACGAACTGGTCCTGCGGGCGGCGGTGGACGAGGCCCGCTGGTCGCAGCGGGGGCTCCACCTGGAGGGGCGGGCGGGGATCAGGCATCTGGAGGACCAACCGGGCGGCATCCGGCTGTGGCTGGCCGCCCCCGGGGTACGAGGGCGGGTCCCCGTGCGGGTGGAGCAGGCGGAAGGCGGGGGCTTCACCGCCGACATCGACCTCGCAGACCTCCCGCCGGGGCGGTGGACCCTGCACGGGGAGGTCTCCCTGGGGCGGATGCGACGGGACGGGCCGGTACGGGGGCCGGTGGCGGTGGAAGGCGAGCAGGGCGGGCAGAACGTCCGCTACACGCTGGGGAAGGGCGGGCGCCTCATCCTCGAGGTGCCGTGACCCGCGGGTCCCCGCGGGCCCCCGAGAGCGCCGTGGACGCCGCGGCTCATCTCGGACACGGGGAGTGACGGTCAGGGCCCGGTACGGCGAAGGCCCGGGATGCCTCCTCGACTCGACCGCCGGAAGGTCAAAGCGGTCGGCGGCCCTTCCGCGCGTTGGTCAAGAAGTGGCATGGAGACCTTCCGTTGGTTACAGACCGTCAATTCCGATAACCGGGAGGTCGCCATGCTGATCTGCATGAGGGTCTACTCGCTGGACGACGTCCGTGCCACGTGCAAGCAGAAGGACTCCTGGTGGACGGTCTTCCTGGTCGATCCGGTGGCGTGCCGGCTGGCCCTGGTCGTCGCCAACCGCACGGACGTCACACCCAACGGGCTCACCGGCCTCTCGCTCGTGCTCGGTGCGGGTGCGGCGGTCGCGTTCGCGGCGGGACGGCTCGCGGCGGGGGCCGCGCTGTTCTACCTGAGCTTCCTGGTCGACTGCATGGACGGGAAGATCGCCCGGCTCAAGGGCACCGGCACACCGTTCGGGCTCTGGGTCGACTTCGTGGGCGACCGGGTCCGGGAGATCTGCTGCGCTGCCGGACTGGCGTTCGGGCAGTACGCGGCGACCGGTGACGTGGCCTACATCCTGCTCGGCGCCGGGGTGACGGTGCTGGACCTCTTCCGCTACGTGAACGCGGCGCAGATGCGGCGGGTGCGCGAGGTGGTCAGGGAGATCCGGGAGTCCCGGACCGAGGGGGCGGCCCCCGTGACGCGGGCGGAGATCACCGCCGTCCTGGACGAGGCCGGCTCGCTGATCGGCCGCCCCTCCGCGCGGCGGCCGTACCGGGGCGCCCGGCGGGCGATCGGGAAGTACCGCCTGATCGGTCCCTACCTGGCCCGGTACCGGGTGCGCACCACCTGATGAGCGGCATCGAGTTCCACGCAGCGGTCTTCGTGGTGGCCCCGCTCCTCGGCTCCTGGGCGCTGCTGCCCCTCCCGGCCGCGGCGGGCGGGCTGCTCCTGCTGAACGAGGCGTACCTGATCTGCCGGCTGTGGCGGTTCACCCGGACGGCGGCGCCCGCCGTACCGGCTCCGCGGAACCCGCAGCGCCTGCCCGCCTGACCGGTGCGGCGGCGCCCGCTCGCCCGGCACACCTGTTCGACTCCGCCCGGTGCGGCGGCATCCGCCCGCCCGGCACACCTGTTCGACCACATCTTCCACGGGGGTTCGTTGTGATGCAGTCCGACCGGCCGATATTCGTCATCGGGTGCCCGCGTTCCGGGACGACGATGCTGCAGCTCATGCTGCACGCGCACCCGCGCATCGCGGTGCCGCCGGAGACCCGCTTCATGCTCGCCGCCTACCAGCGGCGGCTCAACTTCGGCGACCTCGACGACCCGACGCGCCGCCACGAGCTGGCCGAGTGGCTGGTGGAGCGCCGGCAGAACCGCTTCCAGGACCTGGGGCTGGACGCGGCCGAGGTGACCAGGGAGATCGTCGACGGCCCGGGGACGCTGG
>NZ_CDRNDK010000126.1:0-14727 GCF_977012225.1 Planomonospora algeriensis
CCTCCGCCACCGGCGCCCCGGATCCCGGCGACGGCCCCGGCAGCGTCTCGGACGGCGGCCCGGACGGCGGTGGAGACCACGACGGGGAGCACGGTGGGAATCGCGGAGGCCGCGCCCCGGAGCGCGCGTCACCGCTCCCCCGCTCGTTCGACCGGCTGCCGGTCGCCCTCGTCCTCACTCCCGCCGGGCCCGTGCTGGAGCCGGCCGGGACCGGTGTCCTGGCCGGGCTCGCCAGGATCGCGGCGGCGGTGGTGGAGGTCCGCGTCGAAGGGCTCTGGCCGCGGCTCAAGGTGTGCACCGAGAGCACCTGCCAGTGGGCGTTCGTCGACTCCTCCAAGAACCGCTCCCGATCATGGTGCTCGATGAAGGTGTGTGGAAATCGCACCAAGACCAGGGCATATCGGGCACGCCGACAGACCGGGACAGGTTCGCGTCATCTGTGAGCCAGATTCCCCGATACGGTGTAACTGCCTGTCTCCCGGGTCCACCCGCCTGATGCCCGCTCGCGTGGCACGAGACCTGCGAGGCAGCGCGTCCTGGTGGCGTACGGCAGATAAGGAGCGGGCCGAGATGGCAGACGTAGGCGTGCGGGCGGCTCGGCACGATGATGTCGACGCGGTGACGAAGACCCAGATCCGCGCCTGGCGATACGGCTACAGGGAGTTCCTGCCCGAAGGGCCGCTGGAGCAGATGACCGGCCCGGCCGCCGAGCAGATGTGGCGGCGGCAGTGGGACGAGGCGATCGTCACCCCGCCGACCTCCCTGCACCGCGTGCTGGTCGCGGTGGAGCAGGTGGTCCTGGACACCGACGCGTTCCCCGCGCTCGGCCCCGGCGGGATCGAGGCCATGGCCGCGATGCAGGGCGCGGAGCGCGTGGTGGGCCTGGCCTCCCACGCCCCGGCCGAGGACCCCGACCTCGACCCCACCGTCACGGCCGAGATGCTCTCCTTCCTGGTGGACCCCGACCACGTCCGGCGCGGCCACGGCAGCCGCCTGCTCAACGCCACGGTCGACCACCTGCGCGAGGACGGCTACCGCACCGTCGTGACCTGGGTGTTCGCCGACAACCACGCCCTGCTCGGGTTCCTGGAGTCGGCCGGCTGGGGCGAGGACGGCGCCGAGCGGGTCCTGGACATGGGCCGCCCTGTGCGGATGGTCCGCCTGGCCACCGACATCAGCTGACGGCCCCTCCGGTCACCGGCCCGTCCGGTCACCGGCACGTCCGCCGATGGCCCGCACGACCACCGGCATCAGCCAGGAAGCCGCGCGGCCTCGCCACGGCGGAAGGCCCGCGGAGCACCGCCCGGAGGCGTCCCGCCCTGCTTCCGTCGTCACGACGGGCCCGCGGAGCGCCCCGACACGTCCGAGAGGAAACCCGCCGCCATGGCCACCCCGAGCCAGTGGATCGCCGGAGCCCGTCCGCGCACCCTGCCCGCCGCCGTCGTCCCCGTCGCCGTCGGCACCGGCGTCGCCCTCGGGTACGGCGGGGCGGTGTGGTGGCGCGCCCTGCTGGCCCTGTTCGTCGCCCTCGCCCTCCAGGTGGGCGTGAACTACGCCAACGACTACAGCGACGGCGTGCGCGGCACCGACGACGAGCGGGTCGGCCCGATGCGCCTGGTCGGGTCGCGTGCCGCGTCCCCTCGTGAGGTCCTGGCGGCCGCCCTGGGCTGCTTCCTGGCCGCCGCCGCGGCCGGGCTGGTACTGGTCGTGGCCACCGGCGCGTGGTGGCTGCTGCTGGTCGGCGCGGCGTCGATCGCGGCCGCCTGGTTCTACACCGGCGGCTCCCGCCCGTACGGCTACCGCGCGCTCGGCGAGATCTCGGTCTTCGTCTTCTTCGGCCTGGTGGCCGTGGCGGGCACCACGTTCGTCCAGCTGGAGCGGCTGCCCTGGCCCGCCCTGGCCGCCGCAGTCCCGGTCGGGCTGCTGTCCTGCGCCATGCTGGTGGTCAACAACCTGCGCGACATCGTCACCGACGGCCCCGCGGGCAAGCGCACGATGGCGGTCGTCCTGGGCGACGCCCGCACCCGCACGCTCTACGCCCTCTGCCTGGTCCTGCCGCTCGTCATCTCGCTGGCGCTGGCCCCCTGGCACCCGTTCGCGGCGCTCGGCGTGCTCGCCGCCCCGCTGGCCCTCGGCCCGGTCAAGGCGGTCCGCGCGGGCGCCACCGGCCCGGCGCTGATCGCGACCCTCCAGCAGACCGGCCGCTTCCAGCTGGTCTTCGGCGTGCTGTTCACCCTCGGCCTGGCGCTCTAGGAGGAGAGGACGCGACGCATCACGACGCGGGGAGCCAGCTCGATGCCCAGCTCCCGCTCGTGTTCCACCAGGGCGGCCAGCTCGGGCCCCCACTCGGCCGGGTCCAGCACGGTGAAGCCGCGCCGGCGGTACCAGGGCCCGTTCCACGGGACGTCCCGGAACGTGGTGAGGGTGACGGCCGCCGAGCCGGCCGACGCCGCGTGCGCGCAGACGGCCTCCACCAGGCGGCCGCCGACACCCCGCCGCCCGTGGCCGGGATGGACCGCGAGCTGGTCGAGGTGGACGTTCCCGTCGACCCAGCCGAACATGGCGAACCCGACCGGCGGATGACCGGCCACCAGCACCCGGGACGGGTCTCCGGCCTCCTCGACCATCGTCGTCCCGGCCGGGAAGGTGATCCCGACCTGGGCGAACACCCCGTCGGCCGCGACCTCCACCGCCGCCAGCCCCGGCAGCTCCTCCGCCGTCGCCCAGCGGACCTCAGCCGAAGTCGAACGTGTCGCGCTCTCCATAGAAATGGAGGATATAACGGCAACTCTCACAGATCATCAGGGTTATCGGGCGGGAGGTGATGAAGACCTTCCTGCCTCCGAACCTGCCCTCGTACGGGATCTCCTCCTGCTCGAACCGCGTACCACTACAGATCGGACAGGTTAGATCAATTCGCGCCATGCCTGTCAGACGAGCGATCGGCAGCCGAGGTTCCGGCCGCAGGCCAGGGCACCCGCCCCGGTCCTGCGGACCGGGTCTCACAGGTCGAGCAGGTGCTCCAGCCCCACGGTCAGGCCCGGGACCTCGCGGACCCGGCGCACGCCGAGCAGCACCCCGGGGGTGAACGACGCCCGGTTCATGGTGTCGTGCCGGATGGTGAGGATCTCCCCGTCCCCGCCCAGCAGCACCTCCTGGTGGGCGATCAGGCCCGCCAGCCGTACGGCGTGCACGTGGACGCCGTCCACGTCGGCGCCCCGGGCGCCGTCCAGCTCGGAACTGGTCGCGTCGGGCATCGGGGCCATCCCCGCCTTGCGCCGCGCCTCGGCGACCAGCTCGGCCGTACGGCGGGCGGTGCCCGAGGGCGCGTCCGCCTTGTTGGGGTGGTGCAGCTCGACGATCTCGACGGAGTCGAAGTAGCGGGCGGCCCGCTGCGCGAAGTGCATCATCAGCACCGCGGCGATGCCGAAGTTCGGCGCGATCAGCGCGTTGACGCCGGGGTTGGCCTCCAGCCAGCCGCGGACCTGCGCCAGCCGGCCGGCGTCGAACCCGGTGGTGCCGACCACCGGGTGGACGCCGTGCTCGATGCACCAGCGCATGTTGTCCATGACCGTGTCGGGGTGGGTGAAGTCGACCACGACCTCGGCGCCGGTCAGGCCCTCGATCGGATCGCCCTTGTCGACGGCCGCGACCAGCTCCAGGTCGTCCGCCGCCTCGACGGCCCTGCACACTTCGACACCGACGCGCCCGCGGGCGCCCAGAACTCCAACCCTGATCACGGCCTCAAGGGTATACCGCCGCGGAACGACGGACGGCCCCGGCACCTGGTGCCGGGGCCGTCCGCGCGGATTGCGCCGGGTGGATCCGGCTAGGCCGAGACGGCCCAGCCGAAGTCCTTGTCCTCGTAGGGCCCGATGACCGCGAGGGTCCGGGGGCGGGTGAGGACGTCGGCGGCGACCTCGGAGATCTCCTCCGGGGTCACGGCCTCGATCCTCGCCAGCACCTCGTCGACGGAGAGCAGCTCGTCGTAGACGAGCTCGCCCTTGCCGATCCGGGACATCCGGGAGCCGGTGTCCTCCAGGCCGAGTACGAGGCCGCCGCGCATCTGGCCCTTGCCGCGGGCGATCTCCTCCTCGGAGAAGCCGTCGGCGACCACGCGCAGCAGCTCCTCCCGGCAGATCTTCAGCACCTCGTCCGTCTTGGACGGCAGGCAGCCGACGTAGACGCCGAACTGGCCGGTGTCGGCGTACTGCGAGGTGTAGCTGTACGCCGAGTAGGCCAGGCCGCGCTTCTCGCGGATCTCCTGGAACAGCCGGGACGACATGCCGCCGCCGAGCGCCGCGTTGAGCACGCCGAGCGCGAAGCGCCGCTCGTCGGTGCGGGTCAGGCCGGTCGTGCCGAGGACCAGGTTGGCCTGCTCCGTCGGACGGTGCAGCACCCGGACGCCGGAGCGGGCCGGGATGGTCTCGCCGGACACGCGCGGCGGGACCGGCTCGGCGTCGCCGCCCAGCGCCCCCGCCCGCTCGTAGGCGGCGGCGACCAGTTCCACGACCTGCTCGTGGGTGACGTTGCCCGCCACCGACACCACGGTGCACGCGGGCAGGTAGCGGTTCCGGTAGTACTCGTCGATCCGGTCCCGGCCGATGGCGTTGATCGACTCGACCGTGCCGAGGATCGGCCGTCCGATGGGCGTGTCGCCGTACATCTCGGCGGAGAACTGCTCGTGCACCACGTCCGACGGGTCGTCGTCGTGCATGGCGATCTCCTCCAGGATCACGCCGCGCTCGGCCTCGACGTCGTCGGCGGTGATCAGCGAGGAGGTCACCACGTCGGCGAGCACGTCGATCGCCACCCGCAGGTCCTCATCGAGGACCCGCGCGTAGTAGCAGGTGTACTCCTTGGCGGTGAAGGCGTTGATCTCACCGCCGATGCCCTCGATCGCCGCGGAGATCTCCAGTGCGTCCCGCGTGGGGGTTCCCTTGAACAGCAGGTGTTCGAGGAAGTGGGAGGCCCCCATGTGCTGGGGGTCCTCATCCCTCGATCCGATGCCGACCCACATGCCGACCGCGACGGAACGCACGGTCGGCATGGTCTCGGTCACCACCCGGAGCCCCCCGGGAAGAACGGTGCGCCGCACGACCCCGGCACCGCCGGAGCCGGGGTGCAGAGTGGTGGTGATCACGAGTTGCGGTCTTCTTCCCCGCGGCCCCCGCCGCCGCTCGTACGGGTGCGGGTGCGGGTGCGGCGGGGCTTGTCCTCCGCGGGCGCGGAGGCGGCGGGCCGCTCCGCGGCCGGGGCGGCGTCCGCCTCGCCCGACTCGGGCGTGCCGGCCTCGCCCTTCGCCTCGGCCTCCTTCTCGACGACCTCGACGGGGACGAGGGAGAGCTTGCCGCGGGAGTCGATCTCGGCGATCTCCACCTGGACCTTCTCGCCCACGTTCATGACGTCCTCGACGTTCTCGATGCGCTTGCCGCCGTGCAGCTTGCGGATCTGGGAGACGTGCAGCAGGCCGTCCTTGCCCGGCATGAGGGAGATGAACGCGCCGAAGGCGGCGATCTTGACGACCGTGCCCAGATAGCGCTCGCCGACCTCCGGCATGTGCGGGTTGGCGATGGCGTTGATCGCCGACCGGGCCGCCTCGGCGGAGGTGCCGTCGGTGGCGCCGATGTAGATGGTGCCGTCGTCCTCGATCGTGATCTCGGCGCCGGTGTCGTCCTGGATCTGGTTGATCATCTTGCCCTTGGGGCCGATGACCTCGCCGATCTTGTCGACCGGGACCTTGATCGTGATGATGCGCGGGGCCGTGACGTTCATCTCCGCCGGGGAGTCGATGGCCTCCTGCATCACGTCGATGATGGCCAGGCGGGCGCCCTTGGCCTGCTTCAGCGCGGCGGCCAGGACCGAGGCGGGGATGCCGTCGAGCTTGGTGTCGAGCTGCAGGGCGGTGATGACGTCCTTGGTGCCGGCGACCTTGAAGTCCATGTCGCCCATGGCGTCCTCGGCACCGAGGATGTCGGTCAGGGTGACGTACTGGTCGCCCTCGTTGATCAGGCCCATCGCGATGCCCGCGACGATGCCCTTCAGCGGGACGCCCGCGTCCAGGAGGGACATCGTGCTGGCGCAGACCGAGCCCATCGAGGTGGAGCCGTTGGAGCCGAGGGCCTCGGACACCTGGCGGATCGCGTAGGGGAACTCCTCGCGCGTCGGCAGCACCGGCAGGAGCGCCCGCTCGGCGAGCGCGCCGTGGCCGATCTCACGGCGCTTGGGCGAGCCCACGCGGCCGGTCTCGCCGGTGGAGTACGGCGGGAAGTTGTAGTTGTGCATGTAGCGCTTGGTGCGCTCGGGGTTGAGCGTGTCGATCATCTGCTCCATGCGGAGCATGTTCAGCGTGGTGATGCCCAGGATCTGGGTCTCACCGCGCTCGAACAGCGCCGAACCGTGCACCCGGGGCACCACGTGGACCTCGGCGCTGAGCTGCCGGATGTCCTTCGCGCCGCGGCCGTCGATGCGGACGCCCTCGGCGATGACCCGCTCACGCATGAGCGACTTGGTCAGCGACCGGAAGGCCGCGCCGATCTCCTTCTCACGGCCCTCGAAGTCCGGGGCGACCTTCTCGGCCGCCAGGGCCTTGATCCGGTCGAGCTCGGCCTCGCGCTCCTGCTTGCCGGCGATGGTCAGCGCGGAGGCGAGCTCGCTCTTCACCGCGGCGGTCACGGCCCCCAGGACGTCGTCCTGGTAGTCGAGGAAGAGGGGGTATTCGCGGGTCTCCTTGGCGGCGACCTTGGCGATCTTGGCCTGTGCGTCGCACAGGACCTTGATGAACCGCTTGGACGCCTCCAGGCCCTGCGCCACGGTCTCCTCGGTGGGCGCGACGGCGCCCTCGGCGACGAGCTTGAGCGTGCCGCGGGTGGACTCGGCCTCGACCATCATGATCGCGACGTCGCCGTCGTCCAGGACCCGGCCGGCGACACCATGTCGAAGGTGGCGCTCTCCAGCTCCGTGTTGGTCGGGAAGGCCACCCACTGGCCCTCGATCAGCGCGACGCGCACGCCGCCGATCGGACCGGAGAACGGCAGGCCGGCCAGCTGCGTGGACAGGGAGGCCGCGTTGATCGCGACCACGTCGTAGAGGTGCTCGGGGTGCAGCGCCATGACGGTGGCGACGACCTGGATCTCGTTGCGCAGGCCCTTGACGAAGGACGGGCGCAGCGGCCGGTCGATCAGGCGGCAGGTGAGGATGGCGTCCTCGGACGGGCGGCCCTCACGCCGGAAGAACGAGCCGGGGATGCGGCCCGCGGCGTACATGCGCTCCTCGACGTCCACCGTGAGGGGGAAGAAGTCGAGGTTCTCCTTGGGGTTCTTGGACGCGGTGGTCGCGGACAGCACCATCGTCTCGTCGTCCAGGTAGACGACGGCGGAACCCGCCGCCTGACGCGCGAGCCGGCCGGTCTCGAACCGGATGGTACGCGTGCCGAAAGAGCCGTTGTCGATGACGGCTTCGCTGCTGTGGACACCCTCCACGGGGGACCTCCTTGTGGTCGGTCGCCCGCGTCCCCCAGGCACGCGTGTCGCGCCTGGGCCTCTTTTCGCCGCCCCGTAGGTGCAGCGCCGGTCTTCGATCGAAGCGCCCGGTTCGCGTGCGGCGCGAGCCGCGATGACCGGGGGCCACTACCGAGGACCGGCCCTTCGACGCCGTGGGGCGCATTTGCTCTCGGACGCGGGGCACTTTCTCGGCTATTCAGTTTGCTCGGGTTGCTCAGTCTGCCCATGGAACCGGTGTTTCCGCGACACGACGCGCCGGGGACGGGACCATGAGGCGGGGGAGCGGCGCAGGCGCCGCTCCCCCTTCATGCTATCGGCGCAGGCCGAGCCGCTCGATGAGCGAGCGGTAACGCTGGATGTCCTTGCTCTGCAGGTACTTGAGCAGACGACGGCGACGGCCGACCAGCAGCAGCAGACCACGCTGGCTGTGGAAGTCGTGCTTGTTGCGCTTCATGTGCTCGGTGAGCTCGCTGATGCGCTTGCTGAGCAGCGCGATCTGCACCTCGGGCGAACCGGTGTCGGTCTCGCTCTTGGCGTACTCACTGATGATCTGCTTCTTGGCGTCGGTGTCGAGCGACACATCTCTCCTTGAACGTCTACGGGCACGCGCGATTTCGAGAGCCCGAGCGACCGTGCGTGCCTACAGTCGCCGTGGCGGGATCAGAGGCCGGGGGTTACGACACCACCGGTTACAGAGCTGACATGCCAGACTACCATCGGCCGTCGCCCTCTCGCACGCCCCGAGACGCCCGGCGTCCCGCCGCCGCGGATGCGGTGCGGCCGCGGGCGGGTCCCGATCTGATCCCGCTCGCACCTCGCTCAGCCCTCGGGCAGGGCTCCGGGCAGAGCCGTGAGCAGCCCTCGGACAGCCTCGGGCGGGGTCCCGGCAGGCTCAGGAGGAGGTGAAGCGGCGGGCCTCGTCGACGTCGGCGTGCATCTGCTCGATCAGCGCCTCGATCGAGTCGAACCTCTGGTTGTCGCGGAGCCGGCGGCCGAACTCCACCGCCACGTGCGCGCCGTACAGCTCCAGGTCGTCGCGGTCGAGCGCGTAGGCCTCGACGGTGCGGGCCACGCCCTCGAACGTCGGGTTGGTGCCCACGGAGATCGCCGCTGGCCAGCGCTCGCCGTCGTAGGCGGCGGGCAGGTTCCCCACCGCGATGCCCTGGAGCCAGCCCGCGTAGACCCCGTCCGGCGGGATCGCGGTGAACTCCGGCGACTCGACGTTGGCGGTGGGGAAGCCGAGCTGCCGGCCGCGCTGGTAACCGCGGACCACCACGCCCTCCACCCGGTGCGGGCGGCCCAGCGCCGCGGTGACCGTCTCCACGTCCCCCGCGGCGAGCCGCTCGCGGATCATGGTCGAGGAGATGGTCTCGCCGTCGCTGACCAGGGGGACGCCCTCGGCCTCGAAGTCGTACTTCTCACCGAGCGTCCGCAGCGTCTCGACGTCGCCGGAGGCCTTGTGGCCGAAGCGGAAGTTCTCCCCCACCACGACCCCGGCCGCGTGCAACCGGTCCACCAGCACGGTCTGCACGAACTCGTCCGGACTCATCCGGGAGAACTCCAGGGTGAAGGGGAGCACGCAGACCGCGTCGACGCCGAGCGCGCGGAGCAGCTCGGTGCGGTGCCGGGCCGTCGTCAGCCGGGGCGGGTGCGTGCCGGGGCGGACCACCTCGTCCGGGTGCGGGTCGAAGGTCACGACCACCGCGGGGAACCCGAGCCGCCCCGCCATCGCGACGGCGCGGGCCACCATCTGCTGGTGGCCGGTGTGCACCCCGTCGAAGACGCCGATCGTGATGACGGATCTGCCCCAGTCGTCGGGGACATCGTCCAGTCCGTGCCAGCTTCGCACCGCAGCCTCTTCCTTCTCGACGTCTCCCCTGCGTGAACCGCCGGGGATCGGGGGTTCCGCCCTGGCCCGAGGGACAGGTCCTCCGCCCTGAGTGTCCGGTGACGGATCGACTTCTCAAGCGTGCCATGCGCGGGGCGTTCCCACCGCATCGGGGAGGCCCTACGGCGCGGGGGATCCCCATCGGGTCCGCAGCCTGCGCGGACCCGGTCCGCCGCACCCGGCCACCGCGGTCCCGGCAGAGCCGGGCAGGACAGGGCCGGGTCACCTGATTCCGGCCGCTCCGGCCCGATGCCCGCCGACAGCCACCGGGTCGGCGGCCCGGGCGGGGGCACCCGCCTCCGGCCGCTCCGGCCCGGGTCAGCCCGCGAAGACCGCCAGGGACTTGGCGATCTTGCCGTGCTCCTCGACCAGGGCCACGAGGGCGCCGTCCGGCCCGAACACCCCGATCGGTCCCGGGCCCAGTCCCGCCGCGGGCAGCCGCCCGCCGTGCGCGACCGTGCCCGCCTCCTCCGCGGTCACGTCGCGCCGGGGGAAGGCCGCCGCGACGGCGTCGGCCATCGGCAGGATCACGCACTCCCGGCCGAGCTCCTCGATCGTGTGCGCCATCGGCAGGTCGTACGGGCCGACCCGGGTGCGGCGCAGGAAGGTCAGGTGGCCGCCGGTGCCCAGGGCCGCGCCGAGGTCCCGGGCCAGGGCCCGGATGTAGGTGCCGCTGGAGCAGCTCACCGAGACGTCGACGTCGAGCAGGTCGCCCTCCCGGCGGACGGCGGTGACCTCGAACCCGGACACCGTCACCGGGCGGGCCGCGAGCTCGACCTCCTCCCCCGCCCTGGCCATCTTGTAGGCCCGCTGCCCGTTCACCTTGATGGCGCTCACCTGCGGCGGGACCTGCATGATCCGCCCGGTCAGCGCCGCGATCCCCTTGCGGACGTCCTCCTCGGCCACGCCGCCGGCCGACGCCGTCGCGATGACCTCGCCCTCGGCGTCGTCGGTGTTGGTCGTCTGGCCCAGCCGGATCGTGCCGTCGTAGCCCTTCTCGGTCAGCGCCAGGTGGCCGAGGAGCCGGGTCGCCTTCTCCACGCCCACCACCAGAACGCCGGTGGCCATCGGGTCCAGGGTCCCGGCGTGGCCGACCCGGCGGGTGCCCGCGATGCCGCGGAGCTTGCCGACGACGTCGTGCGAGGTCCAGTCGGCGGGCTTGTCCACGATGATCAGCCCGCTCGGCGGCGGGGTTCGCTTGGCGCGAGCCGTACTCATCAGAACTCCTCGGTCGTGGAGACCTCCGCCCCGGGAGCGGGGGGAGGCCGGCGGCGCGTCCCCGGCGCGGGGACGTCCGCACGGCTTTCCAGGGACGCCGCTACAGCAGCGCGCGGAGACCGGCGATGGTCTCCTCGACGGGCAGACGCGAGGTGAAACCCGCGGCCCTGGCGTGCCCGCCGCCGCCCAGCGCGGAGCAGACGCGGGCGACGTCCACGCCGCCCCGGGAGCGGGTGGAGACCTGCCAGACGCCGTCGTCGTCCTCCTTGAGGACGACGGCCACCTCCGCCTCGCCGCGCGCGACCACGTCGATGATCCCCTCCACCTCGTCGTACGGCAGGCCGTACGGGGCCCGGTCCGCCCGGGTGACGAACGTCCACACCAGGCCTCCGCCCACCTCCGGCTCCATCGTCACCCGCCCGAGGGCGGTGCCCAGCACCTTCAGGTAACCGAATGGCGAGCTGTCCCACAGCCGCCGGGCGATCTCCTCGGTGTCCAGTCCGGCGGCCACCATCCGGGCGGCCATCTCGTGGGCCGCCGGGGTGGTCGAGGAGTGCCGGAAGGAACCGGTGTCGGTGACCAGGCCGACGTACAGACAGGTGGCGATGGCCTGGTCGATCGGCAGGCCGAGCCGGTGCAGCAGCCGCTCGACGAGCGCGGTGGTGGACGCGGCGGCGGGGTCGATCAGGTTGAGCGTGCCGAAGCCGGGGTTGGACGGGTGGTGGTCCACCACGATCAGCTCCCCGGCCCTGCTCGCGCTCTCCGCCAGCGTGCCCAGCCGGTCCACGGTGGAGACGTCGAAGGTGACCATCAGCTCCGGGGCCGCGGGGTAGCCGGCGGGCTCGACCAGGAGGTCCTGGCCGGGCAGGAAGCGCAGCAGCCGGGGGACCGCGAAGCGGCGGTCTCCGAAGGAGGCCGTCACCCGCTTGCCCGCCGCGCGCAGCGCCGCGCCGACCGCCAGCATCGATCCGAGGGCGTCGCCGTCCGGCGACACGTGACAGGCCAGGGCGACCTCGCCGGCGGACGAGATCAGTTCGACGGCCCGGTCCCAGTCCGCGTCCGGTACCGGACTCCCGGGACCGCCGTCACGCACGCCGGCATCACCGCGCACCGCCTCGGCGGATGCCGTCTCACCGTGTGCCGTGCCGGCCGGCGCGTCACCGCGCACCGCCGCACCGGCGGTCACCCCGGTCGACGCGCCGTCCGCCGCCATCTCGCCGGGTGTCACGTCGCCGGACGTCCGGCGCGGTCCGGCGCTCCGCCCGCGCTCCCGCCGGGCTCCCCGCCCTCGGCACCCTCGGCGTCCTCATCGTCTTCGAGGGCCTCATCGCCCTCGTCCCTGGGCCGCCGGTACGGGTCGGCCTCGCCGGCGTGCCGGGCCTTCTCCCGCTTCCTGGCGATCTCCTCGTCCCTGGCCCTGGCCTCGGCGAAGAGGTCGTCCAGGTGGCGGGCACTGTCCGGGAGCGGGTCGTGGGTGAACGTCAGCGTCGGCGTGTGGCGCAGACCGGTCTGGCGGCCCACCTCCGAGCGGATGAGCCCCTTGGCGCTCTCCAGCGCCGCCGCGGAGTCGGCCCGCTCGGCCTCGGATCCGAAGACGGTGTAGAACACCGTGGCCTCGCCGAGGTCCGCGGTGATCCGGGCGTCGGTCACGGTCACGAAGCCGAGTCGCGGGTCCTTGATCCGGCGCTCCAGCATCTCCGCCACCACCTGCTGGATACGGTCAGCGATCTTGCGCGCGCGTGCGGCGTCCATCGTCGCTCCCCCTTCTCACAGAGACGACCGGGCACGAAGGCGTCTTCGCGACCGGTCCTCTGCGTCTGCTAGTCCTCGTCCTCGTTGTAGAGCCGCTGCCGCGCCGACAGCAGCTCGATCTCCGGGCGGCCGGCGACCAGGCGCTCGCAGTCGTCCAGCACGGCGCCGCAGTTGGCGGCGGTGGCGGAGACGACCGCGATCCCGATCTCCGTACGGCGGTGCAGGTCCAGGTGGCCGGTCTCGGCGACCGCCACGGCCGGGAACTTCTTCTGCACCTCGGCGATGATGGGACGCACCACGGAGCGCTTCTGCTTCAGCGAGTGAACGTCGCCGAGCAGGATGTCCAACGTCAGGGCACCTACGTACATGTCAGGTTCACCGCGCATGCTCACTCCCTGCCCCGCGCCGGTGCGGCGGTGCGCACCGCGCGGGGAGGGGGCGAAGCGTCAGGCGCGCGGCTTCTCCCGCATCTCGAACGTCTCGATGACGTCGTCGATCTTGATGTCGCTGTAGCCGACACCGATACCGCACTCGTAGCCGTCGCGGACCTCGGTCGCGTCGTCCTTGAACCGGCGCAGCGAGGAGACGGTGAGGTTGTCGGAGATGACGACGCCACCGCGGATGATCCGCGCCTTGCTGTTTCGGACGATCGTGCCCGAACGGACCAGCGCACCGGCGATGTTGCCGATCTTCGGCACCTTGAAGACCTCGCGGACTTCGGCGGTGCCCATCTGGACCTCTTCGAACTCGGGCTTGAGCATGCCCTTGAGGGCCGCCTCGATCTCCTCGATCGCCTGGTAGATGACCGAGTAGTAGCGGATGTCGACGCCCTCGCGCTCGGCCAGGTCGCGCGCCCGCACCTCGGGACGCACGTTGAAACCGATGATGACGGCGTTGTCGTCGGCCACGGCCAGGTTGACGTCGTACTCGGTGATGGCGCCGACCGCGCGGTGGAGCACCCGCAGGCGCACCTCCTCGCCGACGTCGATCTTGAGCAGGGCGTCCTCGAGGGCCTCGACCGAACCGGAGACGTCACCCTTGATGATGAGCTTGAGCTCGTCGACCTGGCCCTTCTCCATCTCGCTGAAGAGCTCTTCGAGGGTGCGGCGGCGGCCGGACTTGGCCATGTCCGCGATGCGCTTGCGCGCCGCCCGCTGCTGGGCGATCTGGCGCGCCATCCGGTCGTCGGTGACCACGATGAAGTTGTCACCGGCGCCGGGCACCGCGGTCAGGCCGAGGACCAGCACCGGACGCGACGGGTCGGCCTCTTCGATCGACTCGCCGTTGTCGTCCAGCATCGCCCGGACGCGGCCGAAAGCCTCGCCGCAGACGATCGAGTCACCGACGCGGAGCGTGCCGCGCTGGACCAGCACGGTCGCGACCGGACCGCGGCCCTTGTCGAGGTGGGCCTCGATGGCGACGCCCTGGGCGTCCATCGTCGGGTTCGCCCGCAGGTCGAGCTCGGCGTCCGCGGTGAGCAGGACCGCCTCGAGCAGGCTCTCGATGCCGATGTCGTTCTTGGCGGAGATGTCCACGAACATCGTGGTGCCGCCGTACTCCTCGGCGACGAGGCCGTACTCGGTGAGCTGGGCGCGCACCTTGCTCGGGTCCGCACCCTCCTTGTCGATCTTGTTGACCGCGACCACGATCGGCACGTCGGCCGCCTGGGCGTGGTTCAGCGCCTCGATGGTCTGCGGCTTCACACCGTCGTCGGCCGCGACCACCAGGATGGCGATGTCGGTGACCTTGGCACCGCGGGCGCGCATGGCGGTGAACGCCTCGTGACCCGGGGTGTCGATGAAGGTGATCCGCCGCTGCTCGCCCTCGTGCTCGGTGCCGATCTGGTAGGCGCCGATGTGCTGGGTGATGCCGCCGGCCTCGCGCGCCACCACGTTGGTCTTGCGGATGGCGTCGAGCAGCCTGGTCTTACCGTGGTCGACGTGACCCATGACGGTCACGACCGGCGGACGGGCGACCAGGTCGGCGTCGTCGCCCTCGTCCTCGCCGAACTCGATGTCGAAGGACTCGAGAAGCTCGCGGTCCTCCTCCTCCGGGCTCACGACGAGCAGGTTGTAGTCCAGCTCGGCGGCGAGGAGCTGCAGCGTCTCCTCGTTGACCGACTGCGTCGCGGTCACCATCTCGCCGAGGTGCAGCATGATCTGCACCAGCGACGCGGGGTTCGCGCCGATCTTGTCCGCGAAGTCCGCCAGGGACGCGCCGCGCGACAGGCGGATCGTCTGACCGCCGCCGCGGGGAGCCTGCACGCCGCCGATCGCCGGCGCCTGCATGTTGTCGAACTCCTGGCGCCTCTGGCGCTTGGACTTGCGGCCGCGGGCCGGGCGTCCGCCCGGGCACGGCCGGAAGGCG
>NZ_CDRNDK010000127.1:0-14674 GCF_977012225.1 Planomonospora algeriensis
GGGTGACGGCGGTGGCCGCGACGGTGGTGGACGGGCGGCCCGTCGCCGTCAGCGGGAGCCGGGACGGGACGGTCCGCGTCTGGGACCTCCGTGACGGTCACCCGGTGGGCGAGCCGCTGACCGGTGATCCGGTGCGGACCATGACCGTCACGGCCGCGGGCGGGCGGGCCGCCGTCGCCACCGGACGGGACGGGACGGTGCGGGTCCGGGACCTGCGGACCGGCCACCAGATCGGGGCGGAACTGGTCTTCCCGCTGCCGGTGGGGCCGCTCGCCCCGGCCGCCGGCGGTGCGCTGCTCGCCGGGTTCGGCCGGGAGGTCGCGCTGCTCACCCCGCGCTGACGCGCCGGCCCACCGCGGATCCCGGCTCCGACACGGCCGGGATCCGCCGGGGCGGCTCCGATGGCGCCGGTCCACCGTGGTGTCCGCTCCGACACGGCCGGGATCCGCCGGGCCGGACGGCACGTGTCCTCCGGCTCCGCGGACCATGCCGTCACCGTGACCTCCGGTACTTATCCGGCCGGGTCCCCCGCTTCTACCGTCGGACCGTTCCCCAGTCCGTCACGGAAGGAGTTCCCGTGTCACTCTCCTGGATGTCGCGCTTCGGCATGGTGTGCGGCGTCGTCCTGGCGCTGTCCGTCGGCGTGCCCGGAGCGATCGAGGCGTTCACCGGCGAGACCGCCGCGACCAGCATCGTCCTCGGCCTCGGAATCGCCTTCGGCCCGCCCGCGCTGATCGCCTTCCACCTGCACCAGAGCTCTTCCTCGGGGCGTTTCGGCATCTTCGCCTACGCCGTGAACATGATCGGTATCAGTCTCTTCGCGGGTGTCGTCTTCGCGCTCAACCTCGTCGTCTTCTTCCTCGACCCGGCGGTGGTGAAGGCGCTGCTCGCCGGGCCGACCAGGTTCGCGCTGCTCGGGGGCATGGCGCTCTTCGTCATCGGGACCGCGCTGTTCTCCGCGTCGATGCTGCGCACCGGGGTCTTCCCGCGCGTCCCCGCCGTGGGCTACGGCGTCACGCTGGTGCTGCTGGCCGTGCTCGCACCGCTGCCGGACACCCCGCTGAACAGCGTCGTCCACGTGCTGGTCGCCGCATCGCTGATCTGGCTGTCGCTGTCGCTGCGGCGGGGCGAGGCGTCGCCCCGGCCGGCGGCCGTGCCGTACCGGGCCGTGGGATAGCCGGGTGGAGCGGCGTACCGGAGCGGGGGAGGGGCGGGTGGAGCGGCGTGCGGTCCGGCCGTAGTCTGGCGGGCATGTCCCTCTCCCGCCCCATGCCGTGGGTGTCGCCCGTGCTCTACGGCGCGGTGCTGGTGGCGGGCGTGTACGCCTGGCTGGCCGGACTCGGCGACACCCGGCCGGCGCTGTTCACCGGCGGCCTGGCCGCGCTGGCCGGACTCGACCTGCTGGAGCGGCGCCGCCATCCGGAGGGCACGCCCCGGCGGTGGGCGGCCGTGCTGCTCGGCGCGCGGACCGTGCTGTTCGCGGTCGTCGCGGCCGCCGACGGGTCGGGCCTGTCGCGGGTGCTGTTCGTCCTGGTGCCGTTCACCGCGTACTTCGCCTTCGGCCGCACGGTCGCGGTCGTGCTGGCGGTGGCCTGCGTCCTGTCGCTGGCGGGAGCGGGCGCGGCGGCCGACCCGCGCTGGTACGCCGACGTCGAGCAGGTGTCCGACCTGCTGATGTTCTCCGTGGGGCTGGTCCTGGCGGTCGCCATGGCCGCGGTGGCCGTGGAGGAGCGGCGGGCCAGGACCGAACTGGCCGCCTCCAGCGCCAGGGTCGCCGAACTCTCCGCCGCCGCCGAGCGCAACCGGGTCGCCCGGGACATCCATGACGACCTCGGGCACCACCTGACGGCGGTCGTGGTGCTGCTGGAGAAGGCCGCGGCCTTCCGGGAGCTGGACGCCGGCACGGCGGACCGGGCGGTCGCGGACGCGCACGGTTCGGCGCGGCGCGCGCTGGACGACGTCCGGCGGTCGGTCCGCACCCTGCGCGAGGAGAGAGGCGGGCCCTTCGACCTGGCGGGCGCCCTGGCCGAGCTGGTGGAGGGCCAGGCGGACGACGGCGTGGCCGTGGCGCTGGAGGTCGCCGGCGAGGAGAGCGGGCACGATCCGGCGGCGCTCCGGGCCGTCTACCGGGCGGCCCAGGAGGGCATCACCAACGCCAGGCGGCACGCGCGCGCCACCCGCGTCTCCGTGTCGGCGACCCTGGGTGCGGCGGGCGCCGAGCTGGTGGTCAGCGACGACGGCCGCGGATTCGCGCCGGAGAAGGAGGGGTACGGCCTGCTCGGCATGCGCGAGCGCGTGCACCTGGCCGGGGGACGGGTCGACATCGGCTCCGCGCCCGGCGGCGGGACCCGGCTGACCGTCACGATCCCCCGGCGGACCGCACCGTGACCCCGGAGACCCCGGAGACCCCGGAGACCCCGGAGACCCCGGAGACCTCGGAGACGCTGGCGCCCTCGGAGACCTCGGTGCCCGTCGAGACCCCGGGGGTGCCGGCGCCCGCGGGGGACCCGGCGCCGCCGGAGACCTCCGACCGGGCGGTGCGCGTCCTGGTCGTCGACGACCAGCGGCTCATCAGGGAGGCCGTCGCCTCGCTGCTCGGCATCCAGCCCGGCATCGCCGTGGTCGGCACGGCGGCGGACGGGCACGACGCGGTGGAGCAGGCGGTCGCGCTGGCGCCCGACGTGGTGCTCATGGACGTCCGGATGCCCGGGATGAGCGGGGTCGAGGCCGTCGCCGTCCTGCGCGACCGTGCTCCCGGCGTCCGGGTGGTCATGCTCACCACCTTCGACGACGAGGAGTACGTCGTCCAAGCGCTGCGCGCGGGCGCGACGGGCTACCTGCTCAAGGACGTGCCGGCCCGGGAACTGGCCGCCGCCGTACGGCTCGCGCACGCCGGCATCGCCCAGCTCGACCCGGCGGCGGCGGCGCGGCTGGCGTCGGTCCTGGCCGTCCGGCCGGCGCCGGGCCGGACGCCTCCCTGACCGCCAGGGAGATCGACGTGCTCCGGCTGATCGCCCGGGGCTCGACCAACCGGGAGATCGCCGAGCACCTGTTCCTCAGCGAGGGGACCGTGAAGAATCACATATCGCGCATCCTGCAGAGGCTCGGCCTCCGCGACCGCACCCAGGCGGCCGTCTACGCCCGCGATCACGGTCTGTGGTGAGGCCGGGCACCGGTCCGCGCACCGCGATCCCGGCGGAGGCGTCCGATACCGGGCCGGTCCCCGGGCGGGTCCCCGAAAAACGATCTCCACTATTGATTACATGATTACAGGAGATGCATAGTTGGCCGGAGACCTCGATCGGACCCTCCGGAGGACGACCATGATCGTTGAGTACATCCGCTACCGCATCCCCGACGACCGGTCGGCCGCGTTCGAGGAGGCCTACGGCAGGGCGGCGCTCCTCCTCGCGCAGGCGCCGCAGTGCGCGGACTACGAGCTCAGCCGCTGCGCCGACGACCCCGCCTCCTACATCCTGCGGATCACCTGGACCTCCGCCAAGGACCACCTGGAGGGGTTCCGGGGAGGCGAGCTGTTCCCCGGATTCCTCTCGGAGGTCCGGCCCTACATCGGCATGATCGAGGAGATGCGCCACTACGAGCCGGCCGCGGTGCGCGGCGCCGGCGGCGCCGTCCCCACCCTGTACGACTGGATGGGCGGGACCGAGACGCTCGAACGCCTCACCGAACGCTTCTACGAGACGGTCCGGGCCGACGACGTGGTCGGGCCGCTCTTCGCCCACATGGACCCCGGCCATCCCCGCTACGTCGCCATGTGGCTGGCGGAGGTCTTCGGCGGCCCGGCGCGCTACACCGGCGAGCGGGGCGGTTACGCGCATATGCTGGGCATGCACCTGAACCGGGCGATCACCGAGGCCCAGCGCCGCCGCTGGGTGAGCCTGCTGGCCGACGCCGCCGACGAGGTCGGCCTGCCCGACGACCCGGAGTTCCGCGCCGCGTTCATGGGCTACATCGAGTGGGGCACCCGCCTGGCCCTCGCCAACTCCCAGCCCGGGGCCGCACCCGTGCGGCAGGCGCCGGTGCCGCGATGGGGCTGGGGCGTCGCACCGCCGTACCAGGGCTGAGGCGCCGTGTTCGCCTTCGTGCCGGGTGACGTCCTGGGCGCGTCGGCCGCATCGGAACCCCGGCGGCGCTAGGCGGCGGGTTCGAGGAGCACGCAGCAGTTGTCCGGGCAGGGCCGCAGCCGGGCGGTGAACCGCTCCGAGGCGTTCAGGCCGTCGAGGCAGCCCCGGGCCAGGGCGGCGTTCACCGAGCAGACCAGCTCGGTGTCGACCGCGCGCATCCGCTGGAACGGGCAGTTCGTCAGCAGCACGGAGCCGCCGTCGGCGGCGGGTTCGTAACCGAGCCGGCCGAGGAGGTCCCAGAGGGCGTCGGGGGCGTCGGGGGCGGCCTGCTCGGCGGCCAGCCGGCGGCCCGCCGTACGGCCGCGCGGACGGCGGCCTCGGCGAACGACTCGGAGGGCAGCTGCTCCCGGGCGGCGCGGAGCAGGATCTCGGCGAGCAGCTCGTAGCGCCGCGGCGGCACGGAGGCGTTCAGCTCGCGCCGGGTGGCCCGGTAGCGCTGGGCGGGACGGCCGCGGCGGCCGGTGCCCGCCGGTTCGTCGACCGTCGCGACGAGCCGGGCCTGTTCGAGCTTGAGCAGGTGGAACGCGACCAGGGTCCGGCCCATGCCGAGGGCCTCGCAGATCTCCTGGCGGGTGCACGGCCCGTTGGCGGCCAGGAACTCGTGGAGACGGGCCCGTTGCGGCTCCGCCAGCAGGCCGAGCGCTTCGAGGTCTCCCGACGTCGCGTCCATGGGCTCCACCGTAGTCGAATCTCAAATTTCGCCAATTCTGGTTGACGTAATTGGGGGCCGGCGGAATATTGAGCACGTCAGTTGGCGGAAATGGCCGTGACCGAGGGGGGAAACGATGCGCCTACCAGTCCGAGACCGAGAGGTGAGCCGATGGGGGACGAACCGATCGGAGCCGGGCCGATGACGAGACTCGACCGGTTCTCTGAACCAGTGCTCTCGCTCTTCCGCGCCGTGACGGGCCTGCTGTTCCTGTTCCACGGGCTGGCGTCGATCTTCGGCGTCTTCGGCGGCAACCGCGGCACCGGCCAGGCCGTCGCGTTCGGCACCTGGCCCGGCTGGTGGGCGGCGCTGATCCAGCTCGTCTTCGGGGCCCTGGTGTTCGCCGGGCTCCTCACCCGCCTCGGCGCGCTGGTCTGCTCCGGCTCCATGGCGTACGCCTACTTCACGGTGCACCAGCCGGACCACCTCCTGCCGCTGCTCAACGGCGGTGAGCTCGCGGCGCTGTTCTGCTGGTCCTTCTTCCTCGTCGCGGTGCTCGGCCCGGGACCGTGGGCGCTCGACGCGCTCCTGCGCCCCCGGGGTGCGAGCGGGCCGGCGGTGTCGGTGATCGCGAGGAACGGCCGTGCCGTCGCGAGGTGACGGGCCGGCCGGAACCGGCGGTGTCCGGACCGGCCCTCGCGGGCCGGCCCGGACACCGGGATCGTCGGACGATGCCGGGATCGTCAGGCGAGGTCGAACCGGTCGAGGTTCATGACCTTGTCCCACGCCGCGACGAAGTCCGTCACGAACTTCTCCTTCGCGTCGTCGCTTGCGTAGACCTCCGCGAGCGCGCGCAGCTCGGAGTTCGACCCGAAGACGAGGTCGGCGCGGGTGCCGGTCCACCTGACCTCGCCCGTGGCGGCGTCGCGGCCCTCGAACACGGTCGCGTCCGCGGACGTCGACTTCCACTCCGTGCCCAGGTCGAGCAGGTTGACGAAGAAGTCGTTGGTCAGCGTCCCGGGGGTCGCGGTGAAGACGCCGAGCGGCGACTGCCGGTGGTTCGCGCCCAGGACGCGCAGGCCGCCGACGAGGACCGTCATCTCGGGGGCGCTCAGGGTCAGCAGGTTCGCCCGGTCGATCAGCAGGTACTCGGCCGGCAGCCGGTTGCCCTTGCCGAGGTAGTTGCGGAACCCGTCGGCGGCCGGCTCGAGCGCGGCGAACGACTCCACGTCGGTCTGCTCCTGCGACGCGTCCACGCGGCCCGGCGTGAAGGGGACCTCGACGTCGAAGCCGGCCTCCTTGGCGGCCTTCTCGACGGCGGCGCACCCGCCGAGCACGATCAGGTCGGCGAGCGAGATCCGCTTGCCACCGGTCTGGGCGGCGTTGAAGGCCTCCTGGACGCCCTCCAGGGTGCGCAGCACCGTCGCCAGCCGGTCGGGGTCGTTGACCTCCCACCCGCTCTGCGGCTGGAGGCGGATGCGCGCGCCGTTGGCGCCGCCGCGCTTGTCGCTGCCGCGGAAGGACGCGGCCGACGCCCACGCGGCGGACACGAGGTCGGACACCGACAGGCCCGTGGCGAGGATCCGGCCCTTGAGGTCGGCGATCTCCTCGGCGGCGACGAGCTCGTACGTCCGCTCCGGGAGCGGGTCCTGCCACAGCAGCACCTCGGAAGGGACCTCCGGGCCGAGGTAGCGGGCGACCGGCCCCATGTCGCGGTGGGTCAGCTTGAACCACGCGCGGGCGAAGGCGTCCGCGAACTCGTCGGGGTTCTCCAGGAAGCGCCGCGAGATCTGCTCGTAGACCGGGTCGACCCGGAGCGCGATGTCGGCCGTCGTCATCCCCGGGGCACGGCGCTTGGCCGGGTCGTGGGCGTCGGGCACGGTGCCCTCACCGGCGCCGTCCTTCGGCCGCCACTGGTGCGCTCCGGCGGGGCTCTTGGTCAGCTCCCACTCGTAGCCGAACAGGATCTCGAAGAAGCTGTTGTCCCACTGCGTCGGGGTGTTCGTCCAGGTGACCTCGATACCGCTGGTGATCGTGTCACCGCCCTTGCCGGTGCCGAAGGCGCCCTTCCAGCCCAGGCCCTGCTGCTCGAGCGGGGCGGCCTCGGGGTCGGGGCCGACGTGCTCCGCCGGGCCCGCGCCGTGGGTCTTGCCGAAGGTGTGGCCGCCCGCGATGAGGGCGACCGTCTCCTCGTCGTTCATCGCCATCCGGCGGAACGTCTCACGGATGTCGCGGGCCGAGGCGAGCGGGTCCGGGTTGCCGTTCGGGCCCTCCGGGTTGACGTAGATGAGGCCCATCTGGACCGCGGCGAGCGGGTTCTCGAGCTCCCGGTCGCCGCTGTAGCGCTCGTCGCCGAGCCAGGTGGTCTCGGGGCCCCAGTAGACGTCCTCGTCGGGCTCCCAGACGTCCGCGCGGCCGCCGGCGAAGCCGAAGGTCTTGAAGCCCATCGTCTCCAGGGCGACGTTGCCGGTGAGGATCAGCAGGTCGGCCCAGGAGATCTGCTGGCCGTACTTCTTCTTGACCGGCCACAGCAGGCGGCGGGCCTTGTCGAGGTTGGCGTTGTCCGGCCAGCTGTTGATGGGGGCGAAGCGCTGCTGGCCGGCCCCGGCGCCGCCGCGGCCGTCGGTGATCCGGTAGGTGCCGGCGCTGTGCCAGGCCATCCGGACCATGAGCGGGCCGTAGTTGCCGAAGTCGGCCGGCCACCAGTCCTGCGAGGTGGTCAGCACCTCGGCGATGTCCCGCTTCACGGCCGCGAGGTCGAGGCTGTTGAACGCCTCGGCGTAGTCGAAGTCCTCACCGAGGGGGTTGGCCACGGCGGGGTTCTTCGCGAGGATCTTCAGGTTGAGCCGCTCAGGCCACCAGCGGTGGTTTCCGCCGCCCTGAACGGGGTGCGCGGCGCGCCCGTGCGCGACCGGGCAGCCGCCCGCCTCCTCCGGCTTCGGGTCGGTGACGATCGCGTCGTGGTTCTCGGACATGGGAATCCTTCCGGACTGAGGGGACGAGAGGTGTTCAGGAGTCGCTGGTGGAGCAGGCGGGGCACAGCCCCCAGTAGATGACCTCGGCCTCGTCGATCGAGAAGCCGTGGGCGTCGGCCGCGGTCAGGCAGGGCGCCTCGCCCACCGCGCAGTCGACGTCGGCGACGACGCCGCACGACCGGCACATGACGTGGTGGTGGTTGTCCCCGACGCGTCCTTCGAACCGGGCCGGGCTGCCGGCCGGCTCGATGCGGCGCAGGAGTCCCGCCGCGGTGAGCGCGTGGAGGGCCTCGTACACGGCTTGCAGCGAGATGTGACCCACCCGGTCGCGCACCCCGGAGGCGATCGCCTCGACATCGAGGTGGTCGCCGGCCCGGACGGTCTCGAGCAGCGCCACGCGGGCGGCCGTCACCCGCAGGCCCACCCCGCGCAGCTCCTCGGCGGTGGTCGGGGTCTTGGGTGAGGTCATGGCGCCCAACCTACCTCCGTAAACACGAATCATTCAAGACAGCGAATGACTTAAGTCTAATGTCGCGTCGAGTGCGGTTCGTCCCGTCACGGGGTGATCCGCGACCGTCGCACGGGTGGCCGGCGCCCCGCCCCCACCGCCGGTGCCCCGCCCCCACCACCGGTGCGGCGGGAAAACCGTTCGCTCCCCCCGTACGGCCTGCGGCAACATGGCCAGGGCGGTGTCGGCGTTCGGGAGGGTTGAATGACTGTGCTCGGATCGCCGGAGGAGCCCGGAGACGGCCCGTCCGCGCGGAGGTCGGCGGTTCTGCTGGCGCTGCGCCACTACTGCGGTGAGCTGAGGCGCTGTGGCGGGTGGGGCTGCACTTCCTGAACCGCACCGACGCCAGGGGCATCGAGAGACTCGGCGTGGTGGGCATGGACGAGCTGCTGGCCAAGGACGCCGCGTTCTTCCACGACAACTTCGCCGGGTCACTGACCAAACGGGTGCTCGGATTCTCCTCCAGGTTCGAGGACTTCGCCGACACGCTCACCTTCTCGATCATGGCCAAGCTGGTCCCCCTGGTCTTCGCCTCGGTGGTGCTGTGGCGGTACCACCCGCTGCTGGTCGTCGTGCTCGTGGGCCTCATCGTCGTCACCGCCGCCCTCATCGCCCCGCTCATCCGCCGCCGCCAGGCGCTGGTCGACGAACGCGAGGCGGCGAAGGTGCGGGTGTCGGGCCACGTCGCCGACGTGCTGGCCAACATGGACACGGTCCGCGCGTTCGCCGCGGAGGAGCGCGAGGCCGTCGAGCACCGGGCCAGGCTCGCCGAGCAGCACAGGCTCTCCCTGCGCTCCTGGGACTACGGCAACCTCCGGGTGGACACCGTCGTCGCCCCGCTGTCGGTGCTCACCAGCACCGTGGGCCTGCTCCTCGCCGTGGCGCTCCGCGGCGGCCTCGGGGTGGAGGCCATCGTGGTGACGTTCACCTACTACTCGAACACGATCAGCATCATGTTCGAGTTCAACCAGATATACCGGCGCATGGAGAGCGTGCTCACCGAGGCGGCCCAGTTCACCGAGCTGCTCCTCGTCCCGCCGACCGTGGTGGACCCGCCCGATCCGCAACCGCTGCGCCCGGCCGGCGCGGGCGTCCGCTTCGAGCGGGTGAGGTTCGCCTACGGCGACGGCCCGCCGCTCTTCGAGGACCTGGACCTGGACATCCCCGGCGGGACCAGGATCGGGCTGGTCGGCCAGTTCGGCGGAGGCAAGAGCACCCTGACCCGGCTGCTGCTGCGCCTCATGGACACCGACGCCGAGATCCTCCGGGCCGCGCGGGCGGCGCACGTCACGGAGTTCGTCGAGTCGCTGCCCGACGGATTCGACACCCTGGTCGGGGAGCGCGGCGTCAAGCTCTCCGGCGGTCAGCGGCAGCGCGTCGCACTCGCGCGCGCCATCCTGCGCGACGCCCCGATCCTGCTGCTGGACGAGGCGACCAGCGCCCTGGACTCCGAGAGCGAGATCCTCGTCCAGGAGGCCCTGTGGCGCCTGATGCAGGACCGCACCGCGCTCGTGGTCGCGCACCGCCTGAGCACCGTCGTCCGGATGGACCGGCTCGTCGTCCTCAACCGGGGGCGCATCGTGGAACAGGGCACCCACGGCGAGCTGCTCCAGGCCCGGGGTCCCTACGCCCGGCTCTGGCACCACCAGTCCGGAGGCTTCCTGATGGAGGACGACGCCTCGGACGCGCTCCGCCGCTGACCGGTGCCAGGCCGCGGCCCGCTGCGGCGGTCGTCCGCCGCAGCGGCGCTAGGCGAGGTTGCGGTGGGCCCGCGCGTGCAGGGCGATGCCCACCGAGACGGAGACGTTGAGGGACTCGGCCGCGGGGTTCATCGGAATCGACGCCGACTCGGCGGAGAGGCCGGAGAACTCGCCCGACGCGCCGGTCTTCTCGCTGCCGAACATGAGTACGAGGCGTTCGTCGATGCCGCCGAGGTCCCTGACCGTGAGGGCTCCGCCGGCCTCGAAGGCCACCAGGCGCATGCCGTTGTCCCGGAAGTGGCGGAGCGCCTCGTCCCGGGAGGCGAGGACGATCGGGAGCGAGAACACGTAGCCGCGGCTCGCCCGGATCAGGCGCCGGTCCGCGATGCTGACGAGGTCGCTGTCCACGAGCACGATGCCCGAGGCGCCGAGTGCGAAGGAGGTCCGCACGATGGCGCCGATGTTGCCGACGATCTTCACCCCGTCCAGCAGGACGAGGTCGCCCTTCCCGCCGGTCAGGTCGGCGAAGCCGCAGGGGCGAGGGACCCGGCAGATGCCGAACGCCTTGGGCTTCTTCTCGGTCTTGAAGACCTGGTTGGCGATCGCGGGGGAGAGCAGGCGGACCGGGATGCCGCGCTGCTCGCACGCGGCGAGCAGGTCGCCCGGCAGGGGAACGGTCTCCAGCCCGTAGACCTCGATGAGCTCGACCCCGGCGCGGATGCTCTGCAGGAGCGGCTCGGGGTCCTCGATCAGCGCCGTGCGGACGACGGACCTCGAAGGCTTCGTGACATCGATGATCCGTTGTACGGCGGGGTCGGAGCGCTCGGTGATGACGTCAAGGCTGGCCACGGCGAAGAGGCTAACACGGGGGTCACCGGGCCTCCGGGCCGGTCAGGGCGCGGCGCGGGGACGTGCGGTCCGCACCCCGGGTGACGGGCCCTGACGCGGTACGGCCTGCACCGTCGTCCGGCGGCTGTCGTCCGGTGGCCGACGAAGACGATCCGTTTTGATGAAATGTCAGATCAATACTCATATGACAACTTTCGACTCTGTGTATGACTTTATAGGGGCCATTCATCCTTTATGTGAGGATTTATGGCAATGAACATGCTGCGGTAATAGGGGGCATCCCGCTCCCGGTTGAGTCGGAATCCGTCTCGCGAGTGACGATGCGGAGCGATTGTCGGGCGATCCTGGGGCCAGACGTCGCGAACCACTCTTCGCCAGGGGGCAATGTGCGGTACAGCGAAGCAGGGCAATCGGACAGTGAAATCGACACGTCGCTCCACGGGCGACCGGAGGACGAAAGGAGCGTGGAGTTCCGGGTTCTGGGTCCATTCGAGGTGTACGCGGCCGGCGTCCCCGTCAACATCGGCGGTCCCCGGCAGCAGGCCCTCCTGGCCCGGTTGGTGGCCTCGGCGGGCACGGTCGTCTCCACCGACACCCTGATCGACGATCTCTATCACGGTGCGCCACCGGTGAACGCGCTGGCCTCGATCCACGTCCACGTGTCGAACCTGCGCCGGGCCATCGAGCCGGACCGGGCGCCGCGCACCCCGCCGCGGCTCCTGGTCGCCCGGCGGCCCGGTTACCTGATCGCCGCGCCGGACGTCGACGCGCTGCGCTTCGGCAGGCTCGTCGCCGACGCCGAACGGCGCCCGCCCGCCGAGTCGCTCGCCCTGTCGGAGGAGGCGCTGCGGCTGTGGCGCGGCCGGCCGTACGGCGAGTTCACCGGAGAGTTGTGGGCGATCGCCGAGGTGAACCGCCTGCACGAGCTGCGCCTGACCGCGATCGAGCGCCGCGCTCAGGCGTTGCTGGACCTCGGCCGTCCGCAGGTGGTCGTCCACGAGCTGGAGTCCGAGACCGAGGAACACCCGCTTCGCGAGCGGCTGTGGTGGCTGCTCGCCCTGGCCCGCTACCGCAGCGGGCGGCAGGCCGACGCGCTGGCCACGTTGCGCCGGGCGCGGAAGGCCGTCGCCGAGCAACTCGGCCTGGATCCGGGGCCCGAGCTGCAGGCGCTGGAGAAGGACATCCTCCGGCAGGCCCGCTCGCTCGACTTCCCGCCCGAGTCCGTCACGCTGCCGCACCCGTCCGCACCCGCCGAGGTTCCTCCGCCGGGACCGGCCCGCGGGCACCTGATCGGACGGCGCCGGCAGCTCGCGACGTTGACGACCCTTCCCGTCCTGCCGGACCGGAACGGCGTGGTGACCGCCGCGGTCAGCGGCGAGCCCGGCATCGGCAAGACCCGGCTGCTGCAGGCGTTCCGCGACGACTGCGCCGAACTGGGCTACCTGGTGCTGTGGGGGCGCTGCCACGAGGGGGAGGGGGTGCCGCCGCTGTGGCCGTGGCTGCAGGTGCTGCGCGCCCTGGCGGAATCCGTCCCGCCCCCGGACCGCCGGGCGCTGGCGGGGCTGCTGGACGACGAGCGGCTCACCGGCCCGTCCGGGACGGGCTCGCGGCACCGCAACCGGATCGTCGCGCAGTGGCTCGTCGAGGCCGCGCGGCTCCGGCCGCTGGTGATCGTCCTGGACGACCTGCACTGGGCCGACTCCGCCACGCTCGAACTGCTCCGGGACGTCGCCGTACTGTCCGGGACGCGGGCCGCGGACGTCTCCCTGACCCTGGTCACCGCGTTCCGCGAAGCGGCGTACTGCGACCTGGCGCAGCACCCCGGCACAGCCCCGGGCGGGGCGTTCAGGCTCTCGGTGGACGAGGTCCTCCACCAGCTCGCCCGCTACGATCTGGTGCGCATCCGGCTGAGCGGCCTGACCGGCGCCGAGGTCCGGGCCCTCGCCAAGGAGATGGGCGTGAAAGTGGGCGGCCCCGAGGCCGATCGCCTGGCCGAGCGGAGCGGCGGCAATCCGTTCTTCGTCTGCGAGAGCGCCCGGCTGCTGGCCGAGGGCCAGGGGCTGGACGTCGTGCCGGACGCGGTGGCCGATCTGATCAGGCGGCGGCTGGCCCTGCTCGGGCCGCAGACCGCCGAGGTGCTCGGCATCGCCGCGGTGATCGGCAGGAACTTCGATCCCGGCCTGGTCGCGGAGGTGCGGCAGGCCTCCGAGCCGGGCGCGACGCACACCTACGGCCTGCTGGACCGGGCGGCGAAGGCGGGGCTCATCACCACCGGCGAGGGGTGCATGACATTCGTCCACGACCTGGTCAGAGAGGCCCTGATCGGCGACGTGCCGCCGTTGCGCAAGGCGATGATCCATCGGGAGGTGATGGCGGCGCTGTCGGCCAAACCGAGCGCCGACGTGACGACCATCGCCCACCACGCGGTGGAGGCGGGTCCGGCGGCCTACCGCGAGACGGCGCACTGGGCCCGCGCGGCGGCCGAGCAGGCGGGTTCCTGCGCGGCCTACGAGGAGGCCGCCGCCTGGTGGGGCCGGGCCGTCACCGCGCACGGCGCCTGCGGCGGCGATCCCGCCGAGCACGTGGAGCTCCTGCTGCAGCAGGTGCGCGCCCTGCTGGAAGCGGGCGACGCGATGAGCGCCCGCCAGGTCCGCGCGCAGGCCCTGCGCGTCGCCAACCGCGCCGGAGCGGGCCCGGAACTGACCGCCCGCGCCCTCACCGCACTGGACGCCCCGGCACTGTGGACCCTGCGCAACCCGTACGAGCCGGTGGAACTGCGGCTGGTGGAGCAGTTCGAGCACACCCTGCGCCGGCTCCCCGAGACCGACAGCGCCGAGCGGACCCTGCTGCTGGCGGGCCTGGCCCAGGAGCTGTACGGCGGCGCCCGCTGCCTGTCCCTGTCCGCGGAGGCGGTGGCGATGGCGCGCCGGATCGGCGACCCGCGGCTGCTGATGCGGGCGCTCAACGCCCGCGCCCTGTGCGTGCCGCAGTCGACCCGCCTCGGCGAGATCATGGAGATCACCGAAGAGCTGCACGGGCTCGCGCTGGTGACCGGGTCGCCGGGGTTCGAACTGCTCGCGCACATGATGGACACCCACCACAGGCTGGAGACAGGCGATCTGGAGGCGGCGGACCGGGCCGCCGCGCGCTGCGACGTCATGCTGGATCACCTGCGGCTCCCGTGGCCGCGGTTCCAGCACACCATGTGGCGGGCCAACCGGCTCGTCCTGGCCGGCCGGTTCGACGAGGCCGAGGCCGTGTACGACGAGGCGGGGCGCCAGGCCCAGCGGCTCGGCATGTGGTGCGCGGGAGCGGTCGTGGCGAACGGCCGCCTCATGCTGTGCTACCAGCGCGGCGCCATCGCCGACGCCGGGCCGCTGATCGACCAGATCGCCGGCATCCACCCCAGCGTGGACCACGACGCCCGGGTGCTGGAGCTGTGCGCCCGGGGCCGTCTGGACGAGGCCCGGGAACTGGCCGGGGAAGGATGGCCGGCCCCGCCGACGGACTGGTCGTGGCTGACCATGACCTGCCTGCAGGGCGCGGCCCAGGCCGCCGTCGGCGACCTGCCGGCATGCCGGGCGACCCGGGAGAGACTGCTGCCCTACGCCGGGCGGATCTCGGGCGGGGCGGCGGTGGCGTGCATCGGTCCCGTGGACCACTTCCTGGAGCTGCTCGCCGCGGCCCTCGGCGAGTCCGGCCCCCTCGGCGAGTCCGGCCTCCTCGGTGGGTCCGCCGTATTCGAAGGGTCCGCCGTATTCGAAGGGGCCGCGGTCCTCGCGGCCCCGGTGCCGCGGAGATAGCCGAGGCCGCGTCCGTGCGCGGGCGCGCAGGGCGCCGCGGCCGCG
>NZ_CDRNDK010000128.1:0-6827 GCF_977012225.1 Planomonospora algeriensis
TGGCCCGCTCCGGGTCGTCGGCGTCGAGGGCGAGCCGGGCGTCGTCCCGGCAGCGCTCCAGGGTACGGCGGGCCAGGGCGTCCCGGACCGGGGCGAGGCCCGGCGCCGACATGGACAGGCTGGTGACGCCGAGCCCGGCCAGCACGGGGGCCAGGAGGGGATCGGCCGCAGCCTCTCCGCACACCCCGACCGGCTTGCCCGCCGCCAGCCCGGCCCGCGCGCACCCGGCTATCAGGGCGAGCAGCCCCGGCTGCCAGGGGTCGAGCAGGTCGGCGAGCCCGCCGTGCTGGCGGTCGGCGGCGAAGGCGTACTGACTGAGGTCGTTGGTGCCGATGCTGAGGAAGTCGAGCCGCTCCAGCAGCCGGTCCGCCCGGAGCGCGGCGGCCGGGACCTCGATCATCGCCCCGACGCGGGTGATCCCCCGCGCCCGCGCCCGCGCGGCGAAGTCGTCCGCCTCGGCCACCGTGGAGACCATGGGCGCCATCACCCACGGCTGCGCGCCGCTCGCGCGGGCGGCCTCGGCGATCGCGTCGAGCTGGGTGTCGAGCACGCCGGGCCGCCCGCGCGCGACGCGCAGCCCCCGCACGCCCAGCGCGGGGTTGGGTTCCGGGCCCGCACCGAGGAACGGCAGCGGTTTGTCCGACCCCGCGTCGAGCGTGCGGACGACGACCTTCCCGCCGGGGAAGGCCCGGAAGACGGCCTCGTAGGCGGCGACCTGCTCGTCGAAGCCCGGCTCCTCCCGGCGGTCGAGGAAGAGGAACTCGGTGCGGAAGAGCCCCACCCCCTCGGCGTCCGCCCCCGGGGCGAGGTCGGCGGCGGAGCCGATGTTGAGCAGGAGTTCGACCGGGTGCCCGTCGGCGGTCCGGCCGGGGCCGCGGCTGGCCGCCTGCCGGAGGCGGTCGGCGGCGGCGAGCCGCAGGATCCCGGCGGCCTCCTCCTCGCCGATGCCGGTGCGGACCTCCCCGGAGGTCCCGTCGACCGCCGCCCAGGTCCCCTCACCGACGTCCGTGGCGCCCGGGCAGGCGACCACGGCGGGCAACCCGAGGGCGCGGGCGAGGATCGCGGTGTGGCTGGTGGGCCCGCCCTTCTCGGTGACCAGGGCGAGCACGGTCCCGGTGTCGAGGCCCGCCGTGTCGGCGGGGGAGAGGTCCTCGGCGACGAGGACGAACGGGTGGCCCGGATCGGGGACGCCGGGGACGGGCAGGCCCAGCACCGCGGCGACGGCCCGGTTGCGGATGTCGTCGAGGTCGGCGGCACGCTCGGCGAACAGGCCGCCGGCCGCCAGCAGCGCCTCCCGGTGACCGGCGCAGGCGGCGTCGAGGGCGTGGACGGCGTCCATCCCCGCGGTGACGTTCTCCTGCACCGACTCGAGCAGGCCCGGGTCGGCGGCGATGAACGACTGCGCCTCCAGGATCGCGCTCGCGGCCGGGTCGGACGCCGCCGAGGCGCGTGCCGCCAGTTCGGCGGAGACGGCCTCCAGCGCGCGCAGCGCCTCGCCGAGCTCCCGGTCCGGGTCGGTCTCCCGGACCGGGTCCGGGAGCGGGAGCCGGGCCCGCCATCCGGAAGACCCGGCCCGCCGTCCCGCCCGGGACCGACCCCCAGCCCGCGCAGCGTCGCGGGTGCGGCTCAGGCATCCGGCGCCTCCTCGGCGTCGAGGTCGCGGGCCAGCAGCTCGGCCAGGGAGTCGAGCGCGGAGTCCGCGCCCGGTCCCTCGGCCTCCAGGACGACCTCGGCGCCGTGCCCCGCCCCGAGGGCCATCACGGCGAGCATGCTGGTGGCGGGGACGGACTTGCCCGCGCCGAGACGGATCCGCACGGGCACCCCCTGGGCCGCGGCGGCCTGCACGAAGAGCTTGGCCGGCCGGGCGTGCAGACCTGTACGCGAGGCGATGACGACTGTCCTTTCCGACATGTCCGGACTTCCTCTCTGGCGGGATGGGGCTGGCGGTTCAGAGCTGGCGGTTCAGGGCTCGACGGTGACCTTGATGGCCTCGCCGCGGCTGACGATGTCGATCCCGTCGAGGACCTCGGGAAGCGGCAGCCGGTGGGTGATCAGATCGGCCACCGGGACCGCTCCACCGGCGATCAGCTCCAGAGCCCGGGCGTTGTGCGCCGGGCTGGACCCGTTGGCGCCGACGATCGTCAGCTCCCGGTAGTGCACCAGGTTGGAATCGCACCGGATGATCGGATCGTCCTTGGGCAGGCCGCCGAAGAAGCTGATCCGCCCCTGCCGGGCCGCCATCCGCAGAGCCTGCTCCTGGGCCGCGCCGGAGGCGGCCGCGGTGATGACGACGTCGGCGCCCCGGCCCTCGGTCAGCTTGAGCACCTGCTCCACAGCGTCTCCGGCGGACCCGGCATCCCCGGCATCCCCGGCGGACCCGGCGGACTCCGAACCGCCGTGCACGGCGGCGTCCGGCCGGACCAGGGCGGCCGCCGCCTCCAGCCGGCCGGCGTTGACGTCGACGAGGAAGACCCGGGCGGCCCCGCGCGAGCGCGCCAGCCGTACGTGGAGGCAGCCGATGGGGCCCGACCCCATGACCACCACGTCGTCGCCCTCGCCGACCCGGGCCAGCTCCTGGCCGTTGAGCACGCAGGCGAGCGGTTCGGCGACCGAGGCCTCGGCGAAGCCGACCCCCTCGGGGATGCGGTTGACGCCACCCACGGCCAGGACCTTGGCGGGCACCACCATGTACTCGGCGAACCCGCCGTCGTAGTGGTAACCCATCGACTCCTGGTTCGGGCAGACCGTCATCCGGCCCCGGCGGCACTCGCCGCACGTCCCGCAGGGGATCGCGGCGATCACCTGCACCCGGTCGCCCGGAGCCCAGCCGTCCGCCCCGTCGACCACCTCGCCGGCGATCTCGTGCCCCATGACCCGGGGCGGCCTGATGTGGTGGTGGCCGTGCTTGAGGATCTTGGCGTCGGTGCCGCAGGTGGAGCAGTTGCGCACGCGGATCCTGAGCTCACCCGGCCCGGCGACGGGTTCGTCGGCGTCCTCGACCCGGATGTCACCGGGGGCGTGGAAACGGGCGACCTTCATTCTTCGTCCTCCTCTATGGGTTCCAGCAGGCGCAGCACCTCGGCGACCTCGTCCGCCTCGCGGAGGGCCCGGGCGCGGTCGGGTTCCATCAGGATCCGGGCGAGCGCGGCGAGCAGCCGCAGATGGCCGTCGCCGCGGGCGGCGATCCCGACGCAGACCGTGACCCGCTCGCCGTCCCAGTCGACGCCGCCGGGGAAGCGCAGCACGCACAGGGCGTCGTGCCGGACGGCGTCCTTGGCCGCCAGGGTGCCGTGCGGGATGGCGACGCCCTCGCCCATGTAGGTCGAGACCGTGCGCTCGCGCTCCAGCATCGCGTCGAGGTAGGGGGCCTCGACCGCGCCCACCTCCATCAGCGCCCGGCCGCACTGCAGGATCGCCTCGTCGCGCCCGGCCGCCGCGGCGTCCAGCCGTACGGCGCGCGGGTCGAGGGGGAGCGGGACCGTCTCAGCCACCGACCGTCCCGCCCTTCTTGATGGTGTCGATGAGCCGCGTCACCGCGGGGTCGCCGATGAAGACCTGGAAGGGGACCAGTACGGTGTCCGGGGCCGAGGCCCTGGCCCGGTCGGCCAGGCCCGCGTGGCAGAGCACCACGTCGGCGTCGCCGGGGATGGAGTTGACCGGGGTGTGCACCACCTCGATCCGCTCCCCCTTGAGCTGGCGGCGGACCTGGGTGGCGAGCATGACGCTGCTGCCCATGCCCGCGTCGCAGGCCACGACGATCTTCCGGATGTCCTTGCTGTCGATGCCGGTCACGGGTCATGCCTCCTTGGAGACGGGTGCGGTGGTGGGTGCCGTGGCGGTCGCGGCCTCGGGGTCGGTCCCCTCCGGAGCCGTGTCCGCCGCGGCCGCGTCCGGGGCCGGATCGGCGGCCGGGTCCTGCCCCTCGCCCCGGCCGAAGCCCAGCAGCACCGCCGCGACCGCGAAGGAGACCGCCGCGGCGACGAGGATCCCGGCGCCCGAGGCGAACCAGCCGCCCCTGGGGGTGACCGCGAAGTAGGCGAAGACGCTGCCGGGGGACGGCGGGGCCACCAGGCCGCCGCCGGTGAGGATGAAGGTGAAGACGCCCGCGGCGCCGCCGGCGATGACCGCCAGGATCAGGCGCGGCTTCATCAGGACGTACGGGAAGTAGATCTCGTGGATGCCGCCGAGGAAGTGGATGACGATCGCGGCGGGCGTGCTGGGACGCAGCGCCCGGGGGCCGAAGAACATGAAGGCCAGCAGCAGGCCGAGGCCGGGGCCGGGGTTGCTCTCCAGCATGAACAGGATCGACTTGCCCTGCTCGGCGGCCTCGGCCACGCCCAGCGGGCTGAGCACGCCGTGGTTGATGGCGTTGTTGAGGAACAGCACCTTGGCGGGCTCGATCAGGACCGAGGCCAGCGGGAGCAGGTTGTTTCCCACCAGCCAGCCGACGGCGTCGCCCGCCGCCTCGGTCACCGTCTCGATGACCGGGCCGATGCCCTGCACGCCCAGCAGCGCCATGGCGCCGCCGACGATGCCGGCGGTGAAGTTGTCCACCAGCATCTCGAAACCGGCCCTGGTCCGCTCCTGGGTGAAGCCGTCCACCAGCTTGATCAGGTAGGCGGCGAGCGGGCCGACGATCATCGCGCCGAGGAACATCGGCACCTCGGCGCCGACGACCACGCCCATGGTGGCGACCGCGCCCACCACGGCGCCGCGCTGTCCGTGGACCATCCGCCCGCCGGTGTAGCCGATCAGGACGGGGAGCAGGACCTTGACCATCGGGTCGACGAGGGCGGCCAGGCTCTCGTTGGGCAGCCAGCCCGTGGGGATGAAGAGCGCGGTGATCAGACCCCAGGCGATGAAGGCGCCGATGTTCGGCATGATCATTCCGGCGAGGTGGCCGCCGAAGCGCTGGATGGTGGCTCTCACCCCGGTCCCCTGGACGGCGGGGGTGTAGTCGGTGCTCATGTGATGGTGCTCCTTCCGGGGCGACCGGCGGGGCGCGCCGGTCAGGGGGGGTGGTGGTGCGCCGCTGTCAGCCCCCGGACCGCAGCGGCAGGGCCGGATCGGCCGTGAAGGTGCGGACGTGGTCGCGGCGGATGTCGGCCGGGCCGGGCATCCGGCTGCCGGGCAGCCCGACGGCGGCGGTCGCCCAGGCCAGCGCCTCGACCAGCGCGGCCTCGCCGCAGGCTCCGGCGGCCAGGAACCCGGCCAGCATGGCGTCGCCGGCTCCGACGGTGCTGCGGGGCTCGGCTACCGGGCCCTCGCCGTACCAGATCTGTCGCCCTGGAGCAGGACCGCGCCGTCGGGGCCGAGGCTGGCCAGGACCGTGCCCGCGCCCCGGGCGCGCAGCGCCGAGGCGGCCTCGATCGCGTCGCCGAGCGTCGTGATCGCCCGGCCGGTCGCCTCGGCGAGCTCCTCCCGGTTGGGCTTGACCAGCGCGGGCCCGGCCTCCAGGGCCGAGACCAGCGCGGGCCCGCTGGTGTCGACCGCGACGAGGATGCCCGCACGGGCGAAGCGGCGGCACAACCGGGCGTAGACGTCGGCCGGGACCTCGGGGGGGAGGCTGCCGGAGGCGACCACCCAGTCCGCCGAACCCGCCGCGCCGAGCACCGCCTCGGCGAGGGCGTCCAGCTCGGCGGGGGACAGGGCCGTGCCCGGCTCGTTGATCTTCGTGACGGTGCCGTCGGGCTCGGCCAGCGCGACGTTGGACCGGGTCGGCCCGGTGACCGGCACGGTGACCATGTCGATGCCCTCGGCCGACAGCAGGGAGACGAGCCGCCGCCCCTCGTCGCCGCCGTAGGGGACGACCGCGCAGGAGGGGACGTCGTTGGCCAGCAGGGCGCGGGAGACGTTCACCCCCTTGCCGCCCGGGTCGAGGTGGGTGTCGGCGGAGCGGATGACCGCGCCGCGGGTCAGCGCCCCGATCTCGATCGTCCGGTCCAGGCTGGGGTTGAGGGTCAGCGTCACGATCATGCCCGCACCACCTCGGGTCCGGCCGCCGAGATCTCGGCCGCCAGCGCGGCGTCCAGGCCGGTGTCGCTGATGACGAGGTCGATCTCCGGGAGCGTGGCGAAGCGGGCCAGGTAGGTGTTGGTGAACTTGGTGTGGTCGGCCAGCAGCACGCTCCGGTGCGCGGCGCCGATCATCGCCCGCTTGATCGCGGCCTCGGCCGGATCGGGGGTGGTCAGGCCCTTGGCCACCGAGCAGCCGTTGGCCGCCATGAACGCCACGTCCACGTGCAGGTCGGCGAGGGGGCGCAGGGCCCAGTCGTCGACGGTGGCCAGCGTCCGCCCGCGCACCCGGCCGCCGAGCATTATCACGTTCAGGCCGGGCCGTACGGCCAGCGCGGTCGCCAGGGGCGGGGAGTTGACGATGACGGTGAGCTCCCGGTCGGGCGGCAGGGCCTGCACCAGCCGGGCGGTGGTCGTCCCGG
The DNA here is from genome assembly GCF_977012225.1 of Planomonospora algeriensis. Lineage (NCBI taxonomy): Bacteria > Bacillati > Actinomycetota > Actinomycetes > Streptosporangiales > Streptosporangiaceae > Planomonospora > Planomonospora algeriensis. Next base: position 6,437 of record NZ_CDRNDK010000128.1, read on the forward strand.
CGTCGATGATGACCGCGCCGTCCTCCGGGAGCTCGGCGAGGGCCGCTTTGGCGATGCGCTCCTTCTCCGCGGTCATCACCTCGTCCCTGGCCGCCAGCGCGGGCTCGAAGCCCAGCCGCTCCACGGGGATGGCGCCGCCGTGCACGCGCCGCAGCACTCCGGCCCGCTCCAGCGCGGTCAGGTCGCGGCGGATCGTCTCGGTGGTGACGGCGAACTCCTCCGCCAGCGCCATCACGTCCACCCGCCCGGCCTCGCGGGCGCGCCGCAGGATCTCCTGCTGCCGCTCCTCGGCGTACATCGTGTTGATTCACCGCCGTTTCCGTGTTGTTTCGTATTTATTTACACCCGTATGTGTGGGAACACAATAGGCGGGGGCAGGGCACTTCGCCGG
>NZ_CDRNDK010000128.1:6927-14412 GCF_977012225.1 Planomonospora algeriensis
AGCCGGAGCCGGAGCCGGAGCCGGAGCCGGAGCCGGAGCCGGAGCCGGAGCCGGAGCCGGACATGAAGGACCCCGGGGCGTCCGCCCCGGGGTCCGGGTGTTCGTGGTGGATGCCGGCGCGCCGGGACGGTCTCCGGCGCCGTCGCGGCATCCGCGTGCCTCATAGCGGTGCGGCCGGCCGCGTGTCCGGCGCGGCCCCACCGGACCGCCGTCTCAGGGGGTCCGCGACGCGGCGCCCTCCCAGGTGCGCAGGTAGGCCTCGGCCCCGGCGGCCATGTCCTGGACGATCCCGTCGCCCGCGACGATCCGGATGTCCTCGATCCAGTCGGGGACCAGCCCGTAGTGGGCGACCCCGTCGGTGTTGACGTCCCAGACCCGCTCGCCGGTGCGCTGCCGGTCCAGCGTGACCGCGCCGTCGAAGGAGGTGAAGGGATAGGTCACCGGGTTGCCCGCGTTGCCGGGGCGGGCCGGCGGGAGCGGGCCCAGGCCGTTGGCGTCGAGGCCGTAGCCGTACCCGGGGCGCCCGAACTCCTCGCGCAGCGGCTCGCTCCGCCGCCAGGTCTCCGCGAAATCCTCCGCGTGGTGACCGTAGGCGGTGACCATCCCGCCGAGCCGGTAGATCCGGCGCAGGAAGCCCGGGTCGGTCCAGCTGTGCGAGGAGACGACGCCCGGGTAGCCGGCCGCCTCCAGCAGGCCCAGCGTCCGGTCGGCGGCCTTGACGCTCATGTGGTCGATCTCGACGAGCATGCCGCGCTTCATCATGCCCTCGACCATGTGCGCGCCCAGGCTCGTCAGCCCGCGGGTGTTGCAGTGCGGGGCGGGCGGGTACAGCGGGAGCCCCACCCCGCCCGGCAGGAACCGCGCCAGCTCGGGCGGGAGCGCCCCGGCCTTCTCGATGGTGTTGTCGTGCGCGGGCCCGGTGCAGGTCCGCGCGGTCCAGAACCTGCCGCTGGACAGGAGGTTGCCCAGGTTGACGATGACGCCCTGGGTGCCGGAGTCGAAGCGCACGCCGCACAGCGCGTTGTCGTACTTGTGGCAGACGAACATGCTCCGCACGCCGAGCGCGTGCAGCTCGTCGAGCCCTCGGTCGATCTGCGCCCTCGTGCAGTGCGGGATGCCCAGGGTCTGCCGGCAGCCGAAGGGCTCGGAGGTCTCCACACCCAGGACCACCGCCAGCCTGCCCGCCGCGATCACCTGCCGGGCCTCGGCGGGGGAGCGCACGACCCGGAACCAGCCCCGGCCGGGCCCGCCGGCCTGGGCGTCGACGAAGTCCTGAAGCTCGAAGGTGCGCTGGGCCTGCAGGCGCAGCGAGGCCATCTCGTCGCAGGAGTTGCGCTTGAGCGGATAGATCTCGCACAGCTGCCGGTTGGCGACCAGCTGGTTCACCAGGACGCGCAGCCCGCCTCGCCAGGCCCGTTCCACCCACTTGTGGTAGGTCTGCTGGTGGGTGAGGGAGTCGGCGGCGGGCCAGCTCCGGAAGGTGGGCCAGCCGACCGGGTCGTGGGTGCCGGTGGGGGAGCCGGTCCGGGTGAAGTTCTCGAACCAGGCGGCCTGGCCGCGCGGCAGGTGGTCCGGGCAGTCGACGAGGGCCTCGTGGGCGCCGTCGGGGTCGAACGGCTTGCCGCAGAGCAGGCTGCCGCCGAACGCCTCGTAGGACATCAGGTGGGTGTGCCCGTCGACGAACCCGCGGACCGGGGCCGCGCTGCCGGGCGGCTGCCCGGTGGCGTTGACCTCGGACTCGGGGGGAGCGGGAGCCGCCATGGCCGTGGTGCCGGCCATGGCGAGGGCGCCGATCAGCAGGAAGGCGGCGGCGAGGGATCTGGACAGTCTGGCCATGGGGGGTACCTCTGCGGGGGGACGGAGGGGCCGGTGCCTCATGGTCCGTCCGGGACGGCGGCCGGTCAAGAGAAAGATGAGCCGGGCTCAAACCAGACCGGGCCGGGCGCCTGGGGTCGGAGCCGCGGCCCGTCACGTCACGTCCGGGCGTAGGTCAGCACGGTCGTGCCGTTCTCGAACCGCCGGGTGTCGCGCAGGGCGAACAGCGTGGGGCGGAACTCGCCGGAGAAGAGGGGGACGCCCGCCCCGGCCACCACCGGGTACAGCTTGACGATCATCTCGTCGATCTCGGGCATCAGGGCGGAGGCCAGCCTGCCGCCTCCGGCCAGGTAGATGTCCTTGCCCTCCTGTCGCTTCAGTCCGCGGACGAGGCCGAGCGGGTCGCCGGAGACCACCTCCACGTCGGGGTGGCCGATCTCGCCCAGCGTGGCCGAGACCACGTACTGCCGGAGGGGGCTGTAGGGGGAGGCGATGCCGGCGCTGATGGCGGGCTCGTACGTCCCGCGGCCCATCACCACCGTGTCGTATCGCACGGGCTCGGCCTCCAGTCCGATCATCCGGCGGACGTGGGCCGGGACCGCCTCGGGGGACCGTTCGTTCATGTGGGCCGCGAGGTCGTCACCCACCGGATAGAAGTCGTACTCCCCGCCGGGTCCGGCGATGCGGCCGTCGATCGAGGTGCCGACGTAGTAGACGAGCTTTCGCATGTGACACTCCATTGAAAGTACTTTAAGTGAAGTGGTGACAACGTAGTACTATATCCATAGTGGTGTCAAGCCGGTGAACGAACGGGGGAAGCGGGCGCCCGGGTGACGGATCGCGGTCCGGGGGCAGGGGACCGGCATGCAGCACTATGACGTCGCGATCGTCGGCGGCGGCCCCGCCGGTCTCACCGCGGCCATGACGCTCAGCCGGTCCCTGCGCCGCGTCGCGGTGCTGGAGTCGCCCGCCGACCCCCGCAACGCGTGCTCGCACGGGGTGCACGGCATCCTCGGACTGGACGGGGTGAGCCCCGCCGAGTACCGGAGCCGCGCCTGGAACGACCTCGCCCGGTACGGCATGGCCGAACTTCTCCCGTCCGAGGCCGCGGACCTGATCCCCGACCCGCGCGGAGGCGGGTTCGAGGTGGTCGTGAAGGGCGGAGGTCCGCTCTGGGCCCGGCGGGTGCTGCTCGCCACGGGAATGATCGACATCATTCCCGAGCTGGAGGGGTTCCGGGAGTGCTGGGGCCGGACCGTCATCCACTGCCCCTTCTGCTCGGGCTGGGAGAACCGCGGGCGCGCCTGGGGCGTGGTCACCGCCGATCCGGAATTCGCCAGGAAGGCACCCGGGGCGTACGCGGCGTGGAGCGACGATGTGATCGTCTTCACCGACGGGGGCGCGCCGGCGGACGACCTCGGGGTGGAGACGGTGACCGGGAAAATCCGCGGGCTGCGCCACGACGACGGCGACCTGCACGCGGTCGAACTGGACGGCGGCGCGGTCGTCGAGCGGGGGACTCTGCTGTGGCAGCTCGACCAGCGGCCGGTCCCGCTGGTCTCCGGGCTCGCACGGAACCGGGGCCTGGTCCTGCGCGAGGACTGCTACGTCAAGACCGACGGCTCCTGCCGGACCAGCGTCCCGGGCCTGTACGCCGCGGGGGACACCATCACCGAGACGCAGGGCGCGATCGAATCGGCCGCGAGCGGCTCCACCGCCGCCTTCCAGATCATCGAGGACGAGACCTCGTGAGCGGAACCCCGGTGCGGCCGGTCATCAAGAGGGGTCGCGAGACCGTGATCGATCCGTGATGTGTCGGCCCTTCCCGTCAGGGCAGACGGGGATCGGCTCGAACGAGAGGGAGTGTGGAACATGACAGTCACCGGCATCATCACCGCCATCGTCATCGGCGCCATCATCGGAGCCCTGGGCCGCCTGGTCGTCCCGGGACGGCAGGGCATCCCGATCTGGCTGACCATCGTGATCGGCATCGTCGCCGCGCTCATCGGCACCGCCATCGCCGGCGCCTTCGGCGTCGCCAGCACCGGCGGCATCGACTGGATCGAACTGCTCCTGCAGATCGCGGTGGCCGCCGTCGGCGTCATCCTGGCGGTGAGCCTGTACGGCAGGCGCAGCGTCCGGTAGACGGGCCCGGTCACGGCCCCGAGACGCCGTCCGGACTCGCACACGGCCCCGATCCCGGATCCACGGGACCGGGGCCGCGGCCTGTCCGGATCCGCGGGACCGGGGCCTGTCCGGGACCGGGGTCGTGCGCGGAGGGCCGGCCGCTCCGGTCAGCCGCTCTTGCGCCGGAAGGAACGCCTGCCGGAGGCCGGGCCGTGGGCGCCGTGGATCTTCGAGCCGCTCCGGCCCCGGCCGCCTTCGCCGGCTCCCGGCTGGGAGAGCCTCTTGCGTTCGAGGGCCTCGCGGAACCTGCGCTTCATCTCCTCCTCGGAGCTCTCGGGCTGCGAGTCGGCGTTCTCGGGTTCTGGGGTGATGTCGGGCATGCGGACCTCCTGGTCACCGGCGGGCAGTCCAACTCCGGCCCGGCCTGATCATCATCCTCTCATGTCCGAAACCGGCCTCCGGACGCGTGCCTGCGACCCCGCCCGCATGTCGGCTCCCCGCCTGGCCGCGGCCGGACCGGCTCGGTGCGTGCCGACGGCCGTCAGGGGCTCAGTGCATGCCGATGGCCATCAGGAAGAGCAGTCCCGCGATGTGGCCGACGACGACGAACACGATGATGAAGATGAACAGGAACTTCGCAGGCCCGTGCTCGAAGTGCGCACCCTCCTGGAGCGGCTTGCGCCCGGCTTCGCGCTCGGCGATCCGTTCCTCGATGGGCTTGCGGTGGAACATGGGGCTCCTCTGACGGGCCGGGTGCCGGGAAGGTAACTGTATGTAGCCTGAAAGTTGTTTTGTGCCATTATATGAGTAATGCCAGGTGGTCCACCGGCCGCTTCCGTCCGCGCCGCCGTGCGGCCCGGCCCGTGCCCGCGGGAGGGCGGAGGATGCGGGGGAGAGGGCGGGGATGCGCGGAAAGCGCAGGCGTCACGGGACGTCCGCTCTCCGGTGCCGCGCCGGAGACCAAGGGATTGCTCCAGCTTCATCCGGGTATGTTCCTTCCGCTGCTCACGCGCCCCGCCGGATCGAGGGCCGGCGCGGCGGCCGGGGCCGGGACGTCCCGGCCGAGGGGCCCGACCCGCGAGGACGGGACCTGCGGCGCGGGGCGGGGGGGGATACCGCCTACGATCGTGAGGCGTCCGGGCAGGAACCTGCCGAACCGCAGGACCTTCAACAGACGCCGGAGCGCGTGGTCGCCGCAGCGAACGACGCGCGACGGTGCCCCATATCGAGAGGAACGGGAAGACGTCATGGCTGGAAGTCACGGAGGAAGCCCCAAGTCTTGGCTCGCGGTGATCGTCATCCTGGCGGGATTCACGGTCGGCGGCGTGGCCCTGTGCTTCGGCCCCAACTGGCCGCTGGTCTGGGCGGGAGCCGGCATCATCGCGGTCGGCGGCGTGCTCGCCCTGCTCGTGGACATCTTCTCCGACGTGATCGTGGACGCGCCGCGTGTGCTCTCGTCGGAGAAGGTCGACCGCAAGGGCTGAACCGCGTGACCGCGGGCGTCGCTACGCCCCGCTGAGGGCCTCCTCGACGGTGGGGGAGAGCTCGAAGGCGGGGCGTAGCCCGGTGATGGCCAGGATCCGCTCCAGGACGCCGTGCACGCCGGCGAGCACCAGGCGCGTGCCCAGGTCGCGACTGCGGTTCAGAGCCCAGATCAGCTCGGCGATCCCCGCCGAGTCGCAGAAGGTCAACCCGGTGACGTCGACGATCACCGTGGCGGGGGCCCCGGCCTCCCAGATCCCGCTCAGCTCGGCCCGGAAGACGGGGGCGTGGGCGTAGTCGAGTTCGCCGCCCGCCTGGACGACGAGCGCCGCGCCCAGCCGGTGGGACGAGACGGTGAAGACGGTCATCTCTCACTCCTCCGCCCGCGGGGGGCAGGGCGGGCTGTCTCTGTCCTACCAGTTCCGCGAGCCCGGTGGCGCCGCCGGGCCGGGAACGACCCGACGAAGAACCGGTCCCAGGCGGGCTCCGGCTCGTCGAACTGCGCCGGCGCGCCAGCTCCGAGGAGGCGCCGGCTACTCGATCACCAGGTTCACGGGGATGTTGCCTCGGGTGGCGTTGGAGTAGGGACAGACCTGGTGGGCGGCCTCGACCAGGGCGGTGCCGGGCTCGCCGTGGAGCTCGTCGGGGAGCTCCACGCGCAGGGTGACGGCCAGGCCGAACGCCTCGCCCTCGGCCCGCAGCCCGACCTCGGCGGTCACCGAGGCGTCGGCGACGTCGAGCTTGCGCCGCCGGGCGACCAGGCTCAGCGCGCTGGCGAAGCAGGCGGCGTAACCGGCCGCGAACAGCTGCTCGGGATTGGTGCCCTCGCCGGAGCCGCCGAGCTCCTTCGGCGGGGCCAGCCGGACGTCCAGCCGGCCCTCCGAGGACACCGCCCGCCCTTCGCGGCCGGAGGCGGTGGCGATGGCGGTGTAGAGCGCGCTCATGGGATCTCCATTCGATTGGAAGCAATTTGATTGTGCACAATCAAATTGCCTGAAGTCAAGACGGTATGCTGCGCAGGGTGAAGTTGCTGCTGGAGAACCAGCTCTGTTTCGAGGTGCACGCCACGGCGCGGGCACTGGACGGCGTCTACCGGACCCTGCTGCGCGACCTCGGCCTCACCTACCCGCAGTACCTGGCGATGATGGTGCTCTGGGAGCGCGAGCCCGTCACCGTCAAGGAGCTCGGCGCGGCCCTGCGGCTCGACTCGGGCACGCTCTCGCCGCTGCTGAAGCGCATGGAGGCGGCCGGGCTGGTCCGCCGGGAGCGCAGCGCCGCCGACGAGCGTTCGGTGCTCGTACGGCTCACACCCGCCGGGGCCGGGCTCAGGGCGCGCGCCGAGGAGATCCCGGGAAGGGTCTTCGCGGCGACCGGTCTCGGCCTGGAGGAGCTCGCGGCGCTCAAGGCCACCCTGCGCCGGGTGACCGCCGCCCTCGACGAGGCCGCCCTCGACGCGACGCCCGGCGGGGAGCGCTGAGGCTCCGGCCGCGGAGAGACGCGGATCACATCACGATGCCGTCGAACTCGCCGGCATGAGCCACTCCCCGCGCGACCTCGTCGGCCGCTTCACCGTCTGACGGGAAGGGAGCGATTCCGCCGGGCCGGCGGCCTCCCACGCCTGCCCGAAGGAGACGCCTATCGATCCGGAGGGGCCGGGGCGGCCGCCGGGGAGCGGGGCGGTCAGCGGGCCGCGAAGCGGTAGAGCTCCCGGGCCAGGGCGGTCGTGCGGGCGGTGGAGCGCTGCCAGGTGCTCCCGGCGGGGTGGGCGGTGAGCAGGACCACGATCCAGCGCTCCTGCGGGCCGGCGAGGCCGGTGGTGTGCAGGACCGGGCGGCCCAGATCGGGGACCGGCCCGGCGGTCCGGACGGCCGCCTCGGAGGCGGCGAACCCGGTGGATCCGGTGGACCCGGCGGCGGGCGCCGACGCGGTCGGGGGCCGGGCTGCGGGCCCGGTGGAGGCGGACGTGAAGCGGGCGGCGCCTCCCGTCGGGACCCGGGGCGCGCGGGGCGAGGCCCAGGAGGTCTGCGCGGCTCCGATGGCCGGGCCGGCCGTCCCTGACAC
>NZ_CDRNDK010000129.1:0-14358 GCF_977012225.1 Planomonospora algeriensis
CGACGGCCCGCGCAGCCGTACGGGCGCCCCGGTCAGGGCCGTCCGTATCCCGGGTACGGCCCGCCGGGCCACCTCCCGCCGGGCCATCTCCCGCCGGGCCATCTCCCGCCGGGCCATCTCCCGCCGGGATACGGCGGGCCGGTTCAGCCGTCCGGGTACGGCGAGCCGTACGTCGACCCCGCCGGCGGGCGGGTGCTGCGGTCGGTGCTGATCCTGGCCGCGATCGCCGGGGTGGTCACGGTGCTCGTAGGGATGATCCTCATGGTCTCCGCGCCCGAGCAGTACGGCCTCGCCGACCAGCGGACCACCCTGCCGCCGCGGGTGCAGCCGAGCGCGGCCGGGGCGGAGCAGTACTTCCAGGCGGCTCCGACCGCGCCGCCGCCGCAGCCGAGCCTGCCGGCGGCCCCGCCGCTGCAGCCCTCGACCCCGGTCCGCCTGGTCATCCCGAAGCTCGGCGTCAAAGCGCCGATCAAGTCCGTCGGGCTCGACCGGCAGGGGGCGATCGAGGTGCCGCCGGTGAGCGATCCCAACCTCGTCGGCTGGTACCGCTCGGGCCCCACGGCGGGGGAGGCGGGACCGGCGATCATGCTGGGGCACAAGGACACCCGGAGGGGGAGCGCGGTCTTCAGCCGCCTCCACGAGATCCGCAACGGCGACGTCATCGAGGTGCACCGCCAGGACGGCCTGATCGCGGTGTTCACCGTGGGCGGGCTGGAGCAGGCGGAGAAGTCGGTCTTCCCGACGCAGCGGGTGTACGGCGAGTCGGCCGTGCCGCAGCTCCACCTGATCACCTGCGGCGGGACCTACAACCACGCGACCGGTCACTACACCGACAACGTGATCGCCTACGCGACGATGACGGGCACCCGCCGGGCATGAGCGCGGACACCGTCCCAGGGACCGGGGGAGCCGGAGTGGCGGACCGGCCGGATTCCGGCGCCGCCAGGCTGATGGTGCGGGCCGACGGATTCCTGCGGCGGCGGGTGCACCCGCTGGGGCTGGCCGCGACGGTGGTGCTGGCCGCGTCGGCCTACGCCGTGCTCGGGCTGGTCAAGCTGGCCACCTTCCGGGCCAGCATCTTCGACCTGGTCATCTTCGACCAGGCGGTGCGCGGCTACGCGGGCTTCGGGCCCCCGGCGGCGCCCGCCGTGGGCGTGAACTACGGCCTGGGCATGGACTTCCTCCAGCTTGCCGATCACTTCTCGCCGATTCTCGCCGTCCTGGCCCCGCTGTACTGGATCCACGACGGGCCGCAGACCCTGATCATCGCTCAGGCCGTCCTGCTCGCCCTGGCCGCGGTCCCCGTCTGGCACTACGCCGCGCGTCGCCTCGGCCCGGTCCCCGCCCACCTGGTCGCGGTGGCCTACGCGGTGTCGTGGCCGGTCGCGCAGGCCGCCGGGTTCGACTTCCACGAGGTGGCCTTCGTCCCGCTGCTGAGCGCGATCATGATCGAGCGCTTCGACGCGGGCCGCCGGGGCGTGGCGGTCCTGGCGGCGCTGGGCCTGCTGCTGGTCAAGGAGGACATGGGCCTGCTCGTCGCAGGTTTCGGCGCGTACCTGTTCGTCACGCGGCGCAGGCTGGAGGGGACCGCGTTCGTCCTGTTCGCGCTCGCGGCGCTGACGACGATCCGCGGTGTCCTGATGCCGATGGCGGGAGCGGGCGAGGCGGGTTTCCACTGGGCCTACGGCCGGTGGGGGGCGACCATGGGCGAGGCCGCGGCCGGGATGGCGCGCGATCCGCTGGGAACGCTGTGGCAGTTCGTCAGCCCGGAGATCAAGGTCGATACGCTGGCCTTCCTCTTCTGGCCGGTGCTGCTGACGGCGCTGTTCTCACCGCTCACCCTGATGGCGGTCCCGATGATCGCCGAACGCTTCCTGGGTGACCGGTCGCAGTGGTGGGGGCCGGACCACCACTACAACGCCTTCATCGTGGCGGCTCTGCTGTGCGCGGGCGTGGACGGCGTGGACCGGCTGGGACGGCGCCTGCGTGACCGGCGCGCGGGCCGGGACCCGGACGCGGCGGAGAGGCTGGGCGCGGCCGAGGGCCAGGGCGCGGCCGCGGCCCGGACCGAAGGCCGGGGTGCGGAACGTGCGGTGGGCCGTCACTGGGCGGTCGCCGTCTGCGTGATCGCCATCACGCTGATCCCGCGCTTCGCGCTCGGCAACCTGGTCGAGTGGTCCTTCTACGAGGGGGACCCGCACGTCGCGGCGGCCCGGGAGGCGGTGGCCGCGGTGCCGGACGGGGTGGTCGTCGAGGCGGTCAACCACGTCGGACCGGCGCTCACCTCGCGGACGACCGTGCTGCTCTGGGGCCCCACGGCCCGCGACGCGCCGTGGATCGTGGCGGACGTGGACCGCTGGTCCTTCCCGTTCGGCGCCCACGAGCTCCAGCGGCAGCGGGTGGACGAGGCCCTGCGCAGCGGCTACCGCACGGTCTTCGAGAGGGACGGCTACATCGTGCTGCACCGGCCGTCCTGACCGGGCGTCCTGACCGGGGAAGCGGAGATCCGGGGCGGGGAGGGGGCGGCCTCGAACGGTCGAGCCGAGGCGTCCGGCGGTCGCGGGCTCCGCGTCCGGCCATCGGGCCCCTGCGGCTGAAATTTTCAGACACCCCTCCGGAAAACCTCGCGATCCCTGCTCGGAGGGTGAATCTGACCTGACACGTTTCAATCCGATGGCCGTGACCGGGGGAACCGGGGCTCCCGTCGATTGACGCCCTCATCCACACGTTCTACCTTTCTGAAGGCCAGGAAAGCGCATTCCATCAGAAGATTCGCAGACCGTCCCGTGCATCCTCCCTGCTCCCGGCCACCCATGCCGTCATGGCCCGGCCGGGAAGCGTCGGAGAGGCCGGCGAATCCCTGAGCCCACCCCCCACGGTTCAGATCGGAGCTGGAGATGAAACGTTTTAAAGCCCTGCGGCCACGTCCGCGTCGAAGGGCGGCCATGGTGGCCGTCCTGGCGGCGGGCACGGCGATCGGCGGCTGGCAGGCGGCTCCGGCGGCCGCCGTGTCCACGCCGGCCGCCGGGTCCTACACCCTGGTCAACGCCGCCAGCGGCCTGTGCTTGGACGTCTCCGGGCAGAGCACCGCCGACGGTGCGCGGCTCGTCCAGTCCGCCTGCAACGGCGCCACCGCCCAGACGTGGGACCTGTCGACCGTCTCCGGCGGCTGGCGGCTGACCGCCGCCCACAGCGCCAAGTGCGTGGGTATCTCCGGCAACAGCACCTCGGCGGGCAAGGCCGCCGTCCAGCAGAACTGCTCGACCAGCGCCTTCCAGAGCTGGAACCTGGAGCTCGTCAGCGGTTCGACCTACCGCGTCGTCAACCTCGGCAGCGCCAAGTGCCTCAACGTCAAGGACAGTTCCACCGCCGCCGGTGCCACCGTCCAGCAGAACTCCTGCGACTCGGTGGTCAGCAAGCGCTGGACGCTCGAGCCCGCCACGAGCGCGAGCCCGTCGCCCACCGCCACCCCGACGGCCACGCCCACCGCGACCCCGACCCCGACCGCGACCCCGACCCCGATCCCGACCCCGACGGTGATTCCGGCGGGCGCCAAGCAGGTCGAGGACCTCGACCGCGGCCTGGTCAGCGTGCGTTCCGGCAACGGGAACCTGGTCTCCTGGCGGCTGCTGGCCACCGACCCGGCCGGCGTGGGCTTCAACCTCTACCGCGACGGCACCAAGGTCAACTCCACGCCGATCACCGGCTCCACCAACCACCTGGACGGCGGCGCCGCGGCCGACGCCTCCTACACCGTGCGGGCCGTGGTCAACGGCGCCGAGCAGGCCGCCTCCGCGCCCGCGCTGCGCCTGGCGAGTGGCTACCTGGACGTGCCGATCTCCCCGCCGCCGGGCGGCACCACCCCCGACGGCGTCGCCTACACCTACGCCGCCAACGACGCGAGCGCCGGCGACCTCGACGGCGACGGGCGGTACGAGCTCGTGCTGAAGTGGGACCCGTCCAACGCCAAGGACAACTCCCAGTCCGGTCACACCGGCAACGTGTTCGTCGACGCCTACCGGCTGGACGGCACCCGGCTGTGGCGCATCGACCTGGGCCGCAACATCCGCGCCGGCGCGCACTACACCCAGTTCCAGGTCTACGACTACGACGGCGACGGCGACGCCGAGGTGGCGATGAAGACCGCCGACGGCACCCGCGACGGCGCCGGCACCGTGATCGGCTCGGCGAGCGCCGACCACCGCAACTCCTCCGGCTACGTGCTGTCCGGCCCCGAGTACCTGACCATGTTCGACGGGCGCACCGGCAGGGCCGCCTCGACGGTGGACTACGTGCCGGCCCGCGGCACCGTCTCGGCCTGGGGCGACTCCTACGGCAACCGGGTCGACCGGTTCCTGGCCGGCACCGCCTACCTCGACGGGCAACGCCCGTCCCTGATCATGGCCCGCGGCTACTACACCCGCAGCGTGATCGTCGCCTGGGACTTCCGCAACGGCGCGCTGACCCGCCGCTGGACGTTCGACACCAACAGCTCCACCAACTCCGGCAGGGGCTACGACGGCCAGGGCAACCATGCCCTGACCGTGGGCGACGTCGACGCCGACGGCAAGGACGAGATCGTCTACGGCGCGATGACCGTCGACGACAACGGCGCCGGGCTGTGGACCACCAAGCTCGGCCACGGCGACGCGGCGCACCTGGGGGACCTCGACCCCGCCCGCCCCGGCCTGGAGTACTTCAAGGTGAGCGAGGACAAGTCCAAGCCGGGCTCGTGGCTGGCCGACGCCCGCACCGGCCAGGTGCTGTGGTCCACGGCCTCCGGCACCGACAACGGCCGCGGCGTGGCCGGCGACATCTGGGCGGGCAGCCCCGGCGCCGAGGCCTGGTCGGCCGCCGACACCACGCTGCGCAGCGCCACCGGCGCGGCCCTGGGCCGCGAGCCCTCCTCGATCAACTTCCTGGCCTGGTGGGACGGCGACCCGGTCCGCGAGCTGGTCGACCAGACCCGGATCGACAAGTACGGCACCGGCGGGGAGACCCGGCTGCTGACCGCCTCCGGCGTGCACTCCAACAACGGCACCAAGGCCACCCCGTCCCTGGTGGCCGACCTGCTGGGCGACTGGCGGGAAGAGGTGATCTGGCCGACCGGCGACAACCGGGCCCTGCGCGTCTACAGCACCCCGCACCGGACCGACCGGCGCATCACGACCCTGATGCACGACCCGCAGTACCGCACCGCGGTCGCCTGGCAGAACACCGCCTACAACCAGCCGCCGCATCCGGGCTTCTTCCTCGGCGACGGCATGGCGGCCCCGCCCCGGCCCAACGTCTACGTGCGCTGAACCCGCGCGGAGAACACGGGTCCGGTGCCGCCGCGGCGCACCGGACCCGCGGCGGTACGGAGCCGCCACACGCGCCTTCGCGGGGCTCCCGCCCGGACCCGGGCGGGAGCCCCTTCCCGTTTCGGGGCCGTCCCGCCCTGGAATCCCCGGGAGGGCGCGGGCGGAGGTTCTGAGGTAACCTCCTACTGACAGAATGATGCTCGGTTTCATTGGGACGGGACCCAGGAGGCACTGTGGCAGAGGCGTACATCGTCGGGGCGGTCCGTACCCCGGTCGGCAAGAAGAAGGGCGGGCTGTCCACCGTCCACCCCACCGACCTGGCCGCGCACACCCTCAAGGCGCTGATCGACCGCACGGGCGTCGACCCGTCCGCGGTCGAGGACGTGATCATGGGCTGTGTGATGCAGTTCGGCCCGCAGAGCATGGACATCGCCCGTAACGCCTGGCTCTCGGCGGGCCTGCCGGAGAGCGTCCCCGGCGTCACCATCGACCGCCAGTGCGGCTCCTCCCAGCAGTCGATCCACTTCGCGGCCCAGGGCGTGCTCTCCGGCACCCAGGACCTCGTGGTCGCCGCCGGCGTGGAGTCGATGAGCATCGTCCCCATGGGGGCGAGCATCACCGCCGCGCTGGAGAAGGGCATGCCCTTCCCGTTCGGCGACGGCTGGGTCGAGCGGTACGGCAAGCAGGAGATCTCCCAGTTCCGCGGCGCGGAGCTGATGTGCGAGAAGTGGGACCTGTCGCGCGAGGAGCTCGACCGGTACGCCTACGAGAGCCACCAGCGGGCGGCCAAGGCCGTCGCGAACGGCTACTTCAAGGACCAGATCGCCCCGATCAACGGCGTCGAGGACGACGAGGGCCCGCGCCCCGACTCCACCCTGGAGAAGCTGGCGGGGCTGAAGACCCTGCGTGAGGGCGGCCGGATCACCGCGGCCAGCTCCTCGCAGGTCTCCGACGGCTCCGGTGCGCTGCTGATCGCCTCCGAGCAGGCGGTCCGCGACCACGGCCTGACCCCGCGCGCCCGCATCGTCACCCTGACGCTCGCCGGAGACGACCCGGTCTACATGCTGACCGCGCCCATCCCCGCCACGCGCAAGGCGCTGAAGCGGTCGGGCCTGTCCATCGACGACATCGACGTCACCGAGATCAACGAGGCGTTCGCCCCGGTCCCGCTGGCCTGGCTCAAGGAGATCGGGGCCGACCCGGCCAAGGTCAACCCGAACGGCGGCGCGATCGCCCTGGGCCACCCGCTCGGCGGCACCGGCTCGATCCTGATGACCAAGCTGCTCCACGAACTGGAGCGCACCGGCGGCCGGTACGGCCTGCAGACGATGTGCGAGGGCGGCGGCCAGGCCAACGTCACCATCATCGAGCGCCTGTAGCGCGGACCCGCCCGCGCCGCACGCCGTACGGCACGCGGCACGGGCGGATGAGAGAAGGCGCCGCGGTCCCCTAGTGGGAGGGACCGCGGCGCCTTCCCCTTCAGCGGCCGCCCTTGCCGGGGATCCGGCGCGGCTGCTGGGTCGGCCTCACCGGCAGGTGCGGTCTGGGCATCTGCCGGGGCACTGGCGGCATGGAGGGCAGGGTCCGCTCGGGGAGCGGAGTGCGGGTCCGGGTCTTTCCGGAACGCTTGGCGGTTGCGCGAATTCGCATATGGACTCTCCTTCGAAGACGATGACGACGCGGCGCCGCGAAGGGCCGTGCCGGAAACTCAGCTGCCGCGTCAGGACTACGGGGCCAGAGGGCTGAGTGCGGGCGGATCAGTCAGTGGCTGATCGACGCCGGCTTCTAGGAGAAAATCCACATGACGATGACGGTACGCGCCCGGATCGGGTCGATGCAAGCCATTTAATTTTGGTTTCTTCCTACCGATTCCGGGCGCGCGGCGGCGACCGCCGGACCCGTGCCGCCGCCGAGGGACGGCGGCACGGGACGGCGGCGGGAGACGACCGGCGTCAGTGCACCGGTCGGCGTCGGTGCATCGGCCGGTGTCAGTGCACCGGCCGGCGGAGGTTCTCGGCGGCGGAGGCGCCGGGCTCGGACGGGGAGATCCAGGGCCCGTCGGCGGAGGCGTCCAGGATGCCCTCCTCGGCGAACGTGTAGCGACCCTTCAGCAGGTGCTTCGCCAGCCGTACGTCGCCGGAGTCGGTGTTGTCCCAGAGGCGGTCGAAGAGCGCCTCGGCACGCAGCCGCGCCTGGCGGCAGAAGGTGTCGGCCAGCTCGGCGGGGCGCCGGCCCAGCTCGGCCTCCTCCTCGCGGGCCCGCACGCAGACCGCGGTCATCGCGAACAGCTCGGCGCCGATGTCCACGATCCGGCCCAGGAACCCCTGCCGGTGCTCCAGCCCGCCCTGCCAGCGGGACATGCCGTAGAAGGTGGAGCGGGCGAGCCTGCGGCCGGTCCGCTCGACGTAGCGCAGGTGCGTCGCCAGGGGGCCGAACTCCGCGTAGGAGCCGGGCCGGTTCCCCGCCCCCGCGACCAGGGTGGGCAGCCAGCGGGCGTAGAACCCGCCGGCGCGGGCGGCGGCGCGGGCCCGGTCGCGCGGCGCCGCGGCGGGGTCGACCAGCTCGCCCGCCACCGACAGGTGCGCGTCCACCGCCTCGCGGGCGATCAGCAGGTGCATGATCTCGGTGCTGCCCTCGAAGATCCTGTTGATCCGGACGTCCCGCAGGAGCTGCTCGGCCGGGACCCCGCGCTCACCCCGGGCGGCCAGCGACTCCGCGGTCTCGTAGCCGCGCCCGCCGCGCAGCTGGACCAGCTCGTCGGCGACCTTCCAGACCATCTCCGAGGCGTACAGCTTGGCGAGCGCGGCCTCGATCCTGATGTCGTTGCTCTCGTCGTCGGCCAGCCGGCAGGTCAGGTCCATCACCGCCTCCAGGGCGTAGGCCGTGCCGGCGATGAAGGCGAGCTTGCCCGCCACCGCCTCGTGCTCGCCGATCGGGCGCCCCCACTGGACGCGCTCGGCGGCCCACTCCCGGGCGATCTTCAGCGCCCATTTGGCGTTGCCCGCGCAGGCGGCCGGGAGCGAGAGCCGCCCGGTGTTCAGCGTGGTCAGGGCGATCTTCAGGCCCTGCCCCTCGCGTCCGATCAGGTTGGCGGCGGGCACGCGCACCCGGTGGAAGCGGGTGACGCCGTTCTCGATGCCGCGCAGGCCCATGAACGCGTTGCGCCGCTCGACGGTGATCCCGGGGCTGTCGGCCTCGACGACGAAGGCGGAGATCTTCGACCCGGTGCGGGCCATCACCACCAGCAGGTCCGCCACGACGCCGTTGGTGGTCCAGAGCTTCACGCCGTCGATCACGTAGTCGTCGCCGTCCCGGACCGCGGTGGTCGCCAGCCGCGCGGGGTCGGAGCCGACGTCGGGCTCGGTCAGCAGGAAGGCGGAGATCTCACCCTTGGCGCACCGGGGCAGGAAGGCGCGCTTCTGCTCCTCGCTGCCGAACAGCTTCAGCGGCTGCGGCACCCCGATCGACTGGTGCGCGGAGAGCAGCGTGCCCAGCGCCGGGCAGTACGAGCCGGTGAGCATCAGGGCGCGGCCGTAGTAGAGGTACGGCAGGCCCAGCCCGCCGTACTCCCGCTTGATGGTGATGCCGAAGGCGCCGAGTTCGGCCAGGCCCTTGACGACCTCGTCGGGCACCTGCGCGGTCCGCTCGATCAGCGCGGGGTCGACCTTGCTCTCCAGGAACCTGCGCAGGGCGTGCAGGAAGTCCTCGCCCCGGCGGACCTCCGCCTCCGGCAGCGCCGGGGCGGGATGGACGAGGTCGAGGCGGAAGTCGCCCAGGAACAGCTGCCGGCCGAAGCTGGGCCGGGTCCACTCCTTCTCGCGGGCCTGCTCGGCCACCGCACGTGCCTTGGCGTAATCGGTCGTCATCGTGACCTCCTCGGACGCGGATGCCTCCGACGCTACGCCGGGGCGGCAGGCCCGAGAAGACACCGGCGGCCGGGGCGGCGCCCGGCGGGCGGCCCGGCGGCCGCGCTACTGCGGTACGCGGGCCACACAGAAGACGGTCTGCCCGAAGGGAGGCCGGACGAACCGCTCGATGAAGCGGGTGGCGGGGACGACCGTGCGGTCGTAGATCTTCACCAGCCGCGGGTCGGGGTAGCCGACGCCGCCGCGCCGCACGGCGGCCCACCACGCGATGCCGCCGAGGAAGTTGATCGGCTTGAGCACGTCGATGTCGAGGCCGGCCTCCGTGACCGTGCTGCGCAGGGTGGCGGGGGTGTAGCGGGTGACGTGGCCGACCTTGCGGTCGAAGTCCCCGTACAGCTGCATGTAGCCGGGGACCCAGATGACGATCCGGCCGCCGGGCAGGGTGACGGCGGCGAGCGAGCGCAGGGCCTCGACGTCCTCCTCGATGTGCTCCAGGACGTTCATCATGACGACGGTGTCGACCTTCTCCCCGATGGGGATCTCCGTCGGCAGGCCGAACTGCAGCACGTCGATGTCGTCGCGCCCGGTGAAGCGCTTCTTGAGCTGCTCCACGCAGTAGGGGTCGAAGTCGCTGACCACCAGCCGGTCCAGGCGGGGCAGGAACTGCTCGGCGAAGTGGCCGAGGCCGGAGCCGATCTCCAGCATGGAGCGGCCCACGTGCGGGGCGACCATGTCGAACTCGTACTGGCGGTAGTTCCTGGCCTCGTCCCCACCGAGGTGGTTCTCCAGGGCCTCGTCGCCGGCCGCGGGTTGCACTACGCGGTCATACCCAGACATGCGGTTCCGTCCAGCTCGCAGAAGACCGCGGCGCGGCGGCCACGGCTACGGACAGGCAGAGTCTAGTGGCCGTTCCCCTCGACCGGCCCCCCAAACTCCCCGAAGAGGACATCCGGCGACCCCGCTGGAAGGGACGCGGAGAAGGGCACCGGGAGTCCGCCGGGAGCGCGTCGAGACCACGCCGATCATCGCGGTTATCTTTTTGTACCATTTATGGGTATTTGACGGACATTGACATTTAAATGAAGGCAACAATGAATATTGTCGGCGAGCGGGAGAAGATTCAATCCCGCAATGGAGGGGGGATTTCCTCCCGGGGGGAAAATCCCCACCCTGAAACGGTTTCATGTCCGGCCCGTGACCTTGACCGGGTGTTATTCCTGGTACGCGGAAGGAGCTGGAATCGATGGAACCGAACCCGTGGTGGCGTGGGAACCTCCCCGCGGAGGCGAGCAGCTTCGTCGGCCGCGAGACGGAGGTGAGAGAGCTGGTGAAGCTCCTGGCTGAGACGTCGCTGGTCACGGTGACGGGTCCCGAGGGCGTCGGAAAGTCGCGGATCGCCGTCAAGGCGGCCGAGGAATGCCGGGACGCCCATCTGGACGGCGTGTGGCTGGTCGAGCTCTCCGGCGAGCGCAACGGCGACCTGCTCGCCCACACGGTCGCGGCCGTCCTCGGTTTCCGCGAGGAGTCCACCCGATCCCAGTCCGAAGTGCTGGTGGAGTTCCTGGCGGGCAAACGGCTCCTGCTCCTGCTGGACACCTGCGAACAGCTCCTGCCCGCCTGCCGCGACCTGCTCACCCGCGTCCTGGCCCGCGCACCCGGCGTACGGATCATCGCCACCTCCCGCCAGCCCCTCGGCCTGGACGGCGAGACCGTGCTGCCCGTCGAGCCGTTCCGCACGCCCGACCCCGCCGCCGGACCCGGGGGAGTGCTGGACGACGACGCGCTCCGTCTCTTCCTCGACCGGGCCGGGACCGCCGCGCCCGGCCCGGCCCTGGACGAGGCGGGGCTGAAGGCCGCCGCCCGGATCTGCCGGCGGCTGGACGGCATCCCCCTCGCCGTCGAGCTGGCCGCGGGGCAACTGCGGAACATGCCGGTGGAGCCGTTCGCCGAGCGGCTGGACGGCCGGTTCGCCGCGCTCTCGGCCAACCGGGCCCTCGTCTCCCCGCACCAGACGCTGCGCACCGCGGTCGGCTGGACCCACGAGCTCTGCAGCCCCGCCGAACGCCTGCTCTGGGCGCGCCTGTCGGTCTTCGCCGGGAACTTCGACGCCGAGGCGGCCGACTGGGTCTGCGGGGACGAACACCTGGCCGACGTGCCGGGCCTGCTGACCGCCCTCGTGGACAAATCGCTGCTCATCAGGGTCCCCGGCGGCTACCGCCAGCTCGACACGATCCGGGAGTACGGCAGGGAGCAGCTCGTCCGGCTCGGGGAGGAGGACCGGATGGCCGAGCGGCACCGCTGCTACTACCTCGACCTGGCCCGCCGGGCCGACGCCGGTTGGTACGGCCCCGACCAGGAGATGTGGGCCCGGCGGCTCAACTCCGCGATCACCAACTTCCGCGTCGTCCTCGACTCCGGCTCCCCCGCCAGGACGGCGGCCCCCGGCCGGATCCCCGTCCCCGCCTCCGTCGAGCTCGCCGGAGCGCTCTGGATCCTCTGGTTCTGCCTGGGCCGCCTGCGCGAGGGCCGCTACTACATGCGGCGGGCGATCGAGGCCGCGTCCCCCACTGACCCCGGCCTGCCCAAGCTCCTGTGGGCCGACGGCTGCGTGGCCATGGCCCAGGGCGACCTGGAGTCCGGCCGCCGCCGGGCCGAGACCGCACTGGCCGTGGCCCTGGAGTGGGGCGACTACGAGGCGGCGGGACACGCGCGGCTCCGCCTGGCCGTCCGCTCGCTGTGCGTCGGCGCCCTCGAAGAGGTGGAGCCCGGCGTCAAGCTCGTCATCGAGTACTTCCGGAGGGCGCAGATCATGACCGTGAGCGAGCCGCTCGCCCTGGTGACCGCAGCCATGGCGGCCACGTGGCGCGGTGACTTCGCCAAGGCCATCACCGTGCTGCAGGAGGTGCAGCGCCTCTGCGACGACCGCGGCGAGCGCTGGGCCCGCGCCACCGGCGACTACGTGCTCTCCATCGCCCAGCTCGGCCTCGGCCGGGTGGAGGAGGCCGAGCTGGCCGCCCGCCAGTCGCTCGACGCCAAGTGGCGCCTGCGGGACACCACCGGCGTGGCGCTGGCCCTCGACCAGCTGGCGGTCATCGCCGCCGTCCAGGGCGACGGCTACCGTACGGCCCGGCTCCAGGGGTCCGGCATGCGGCTGTGGGCCACGTTCGGGTTGCGGGGCTTCGGCTCGGAGAGCATGTCCGAGCCGCGGACCGTCGCCGAGCGCACCGCCCGCCAGCTGCTCGGCGACGACGCCTACGACACGGTCTTCGCCGAGGGACACGACGACGACCCCGACTCCGCGGTGGCCTACGCCCTCGACTGAGCCGGGAGGGGTCCCGCCGCGCGCCGGACCCCGCAGGTCCTGCCGGCCCGACGGCCCTGACGGTCCTGCGGGTCCGGTCGATCCGGCGGGCCCGGCTACCCGCCCGGTCGGTCGCCGGGCGCGGCCAGCCAGGCGTCCACCTTCTGCAGCAGCTCCTTGCGCACCTGCTCGGGGGCGGCCGAGGCGCGGATCGACTGCCGGGCCAGCTCCGCCACCTCCGCGTCGCGGAAGCCGTACACCTCCCGGGCCAGCTCGTACTGGGGCAGCAGCCGCGAGCCGAACAGCAGGGGGTCGTCGGCGCCCAGCGCGATCGGCACCCCGGCGTCGAACAGCCGCCGCAGCGGCACGTCCTCGGCCCGCTCGGTCACCCCCAGTCCGACGTTCGACATCGGGCAGACCTCGCAGGTGATCTGCCGGTCGGCGAGCCGCTCCATCAGCCGCGGCGACTCCGTCGCCCGGATCCCGTGCCCCACCCGGTCGGCGCCCAGGTCGTCCACGCACTCGGCCACGCTCGCCGCGCCCAGCAGCTCCCCGCCGTGCGGTACGGCCAGCAGCCCGGCCCGCCTGGCGATCCGGAAGGCCCCGTCGAAGTCGCGGGCCCGGCCCCGCCGCTCGTCGTTGGAGAGCCCGAACCCGACGACGCCCTGGTCGAGGTAGTGGGTGGCGAGGCGGGCGAGCGTCTTGGCGTCCAGCGGATGCCGGGTCCGGTTGGCGGCCACCACGACCGCGATCCCGATCCCGGCGTGCTCGGCGGCCCGGTGCACGGCGTCGAGCACCAGCTCCATCGTGGCGGTGAGCCCGCCGAACCGGTGGGCGTACCCGGACGGGTCCACCTGGATCTCCAGCCACGCCGAGCCCTCGGCGGCCTCGTCCTCGGCGGTCTCCCGCACCAGCCGGTAGATGTCCTCCGGGCGCCGCAGGGCCGAGCGCGCGATGTCGTAGAGCCGCTGGAACCGGAACCAGCCCCGCTCGTCGGTGGCCCGCAGCTTCGGCGGCCAGTCCTGCACCAGCGCGTCCGGCAGGTGCAGCCCGTGCTCCCGCGCGAGCTCGATCAGGGTGGTGTGCCGCATGGAACCGGTGAAGTGCAGGTGCAGGTGGGCCTTGGGCAGGGCGCTGAGCGGACGTGGCATTTCCATATGGTGCCGTACCCTCGCGGTCCGGCGGGCCGGACCTCTCAACCCGCGGGCGCGTCCGTGCGTTGGGAGGGACGAAAGGGGACCTCGCTGATGACGGAAGAAGACGAGGCGGCCTTCGACGAGTTCCTGGCCGCACGGAGTACGGCGCTGCTGCGCACCGCGATCCTGGTCTGCGGGGCGTCGGCGCACGACGCCGAGGACCTGGTGCAGCACGCGCTGGAGAAGGTCTACCGGCACTGGGGCCGGATCCGGCACGACAATCCCGAGTCCTACGCGCGCAGGACCGTGGTCAACGCGGCGATCAGCGCCTCCCGCCGCCGCCGGGTGATCCAGGAGATCACCTTCGCCCGGCCGCCGGAGACCCTGGTCGACGACCCGGACGTGGAACTGCGCGACACGCTCCTGGCGGAGCTGCGGAGACTGCCCGCGCGGATGCGCGCGGTCCTGGTGCTGCGCTACTGGGAGGACCTGTCGGAGGCCGAGACCGCCGCGCTCATGGGCTGCTCGGCGGGGACCGTGAAGAGCCAGGCCGCACGGGGGCTGGCCAGGATCCGCGAACGCATCGGCACCCTGGAAGGAGTGTTCGGATGAGGCTTGAGGAAGAGCTGGCCGAGGCGATGGAGGCGCACGTCGCGGACGTGCACGCCGGCCCGTCGATGGGTGCGGCGGTCCGCCGCCGCCACCGCGCCCGCAGAGTCCGCTCCCGTACGGCGGGCGCCGCGCTGGCCACC
>NZ_CDRNDK010000130.1:0-14339 GCF_977012225.1 Planomonospora algeriensis
GGTCGGCCGGGGAACCCCCGCGGCCCCCCCGCGGCCCGTCCGCGTCCGGCCCGGCCAGCCGTACGGCCAGGCCCCGCAGGACCTCCAGATCGCTGCGGACCCCCTCCGGCGCGGCGACCGCCCGGCGGCGGAGCAGGACCCGCCCCTCCAGGTTGGTCATCGTGCCCTCCTCCTCGGCCCACTGGGTGGTGGGGAGCACCACGTCGGCCAGGGCGGCGGTCTCCGACATGACGAGGTCGGAGACCACCAGCAGGTCCAGGCCCTTCAGCCGCTCGGTGACGTGCCCGGAGCGGGGCGCGGAGACCACCGGGTTGGAGCCGAACAGCAGCAGCCCGCGGGGGCCGCCCGGCGTGCCGAGGGCGTCGAGCAGCTCGTAGGCCGAGCGGCCGGGGCCGGGGATCTCGCGGGGGTCGATGCCCCAGACGCGGGCGACGTGCGCGCGGGCGGCGGGGTCGTCGATCTTCCGGTAGCCGGGGAGCTGGTCGGCCTTCTGGCCGTGCTCGCGGCCGCCCTGCCCGTTGCCCTGGCCGGTCACGCAGCCGTAGCCGGAGCCGGGCCGGCCGGGCAGTCCCAGGGCCAGGGCGAGGTTGATGAAGGCGGTCACCGTGTCGGTGCCCTTGGCGTGCTGCTCGGCGCCGCGCCCGGTGAGGATCGCCGCGCGGGCCGCGCCGCCGAGGATCTCCACGGCCAGGCGCATCTGCGCGACCGGGACCCCGGTGATCCGCTCCACCCGCTCCGGCCACCAGGCCGCCACGGAGGTGGCCACCGCCTCGAAGCCGTTCGTGCGCTCGGCCACGTAGTCCTTGTCCACGCGGCCCCCGGTGACCACGAGGTGGAGCAGGCCGAGCGCGAGCGCCAGGTCCGTCCCCGGTGTGGGCTGCAGGTGCAGGTCGGCCAGGCGGGCGGTGGCGGTCAGCCGGGGGTCGATGACGATCAGGCGGCCGCCCCGGTCCCGCATCGCGGTCAGGTGGCGGACGAACGGCGGCATGGTCTCGGCCATGTTGCCGCCCGCCAGCAGCACCGCGTCGGCCCCGGCCAGGTCGGTGATCGGGAAGGGCAGCCCGCGGTCCATGCCGAAGGCCCTCATCGACGCGGCGGCGGCCGATGACATGCAGAACCGGCCGTTGTAGTCGATCTGGCTGGTCCGCAGCGCCACCCGGGCGAACTTGCCCAGCAGGTAGGCCTTCTCGTTGGTGAGGCCGCCCCCGCCGAACACGGCCACGCCGTCGGGGCCGTGTTCGGCCTGCAGCGCGCGGATCCGGTCGGCGACGAAGTCGAGTGCCTCGTCCCATTCGACCGGCTCGCCGTGCAGGAGCGGGGTGGTGAGCCGTACACCGCCGGTGAGGAGCTCGCCGGCGGTCCAGCCCTTCTGGCAGAGGCCCCCGGCGTTGGCCGGGATGTCCTGCCGCGGGGTGATCGCCACCGTGCCGTTCCCGGTTCCGACGGCGTCGCCGTCGGTCCCGGCGGCGACGTTCATGCCGCACTGCAGGGCGCAGTAGGGGCAGTGCGTCGCCACCGGCGCCTTCACAGGCGCTGCGATGGGAAGTGAGATCGGCATGCGTCCGATGGTGCTTTCGAGCGGTTTCACCGCTGGGTCCCTCCTGTTACCGCTGTGCTACAAGCCTCTAACCGTGTTCACGTTCGCCCTCACCCGGACGTGAGCGGAGGCGGGCGGATCCGGGGGCGCGGGCGGGCGCGGGCGGTCAGACGCGGGCGGCCGCCAGGCTCGGCACCCGGCCGACGGTCCGCAGGTAGCAGGCCCAGGTGATGAACGCGCACAGGACGTAGAAGCCGGCGAAGGCCGCCAGCGCGGCGCCCGCTCCTCCGGTGGCGGCGATGGAGCTGCCGAACCCGCGGTTGATGAAGAAGCCGCCGAACGCGCCGATCGCGGAGATGAGCCCGACCGCGGCCGAGGCGTCGCGCTTGCCGACGGCCAGCGCCGCCTCGTGGGCGGGCGTGCCCGCTGGGATCCCTGCCGTGGCCTTGGCCCGGAAGATCGCCGGGATCATCCGGTAGGTGGAGCCGTTGCCGACGCCGGTGGTGGCGATCAGCAGCATGTAGGAGCAGAAGAACAGGGCGAAGCTCTGCTGGACGAGCCCCTGCCAGACCAGCGCCACCGCGCCGGCCATCGCGCCGAAGTTGACCAGCGTCACCCGCGAGCCGCCGATCCGGTCGGCGAGCCAGCCGCCGACCGGGCGGATCAGCGAGCCCACGAGCGGGCCGAGGAAGGCCAGCGTGACCAGGGAGGCCTGCTCGGGGAACTGGCTGTTGATGAGGAGGGGGAAGGCGGTGGAGTAGCCGATGAAGGAGCCGAAGGTGCCGATGTAGAGGACCGCCATGATCCAGGTCTGGGCCCGGCCGGCGATCTTCAGCTGCGCCTTGGGGTCGGCCTTGGCGACGGTCAGGTTGTCCATGAAGAAGTAGGCGCCGGCCGCGGCGGCCAGGATGAACGGGATCCAGAACAGTCCGGCGGCGGCCAGTCCGAACGCGCCGATGACCAGCGGCATGAACAGCTGCACGGAACTGACGCCGATGTTGCCGCCCGCGGCGTTGAGGCCGAGCGCCGAGCCCTGCTTGGCCTGCGGGTAGAAGTAGGTGATGTTGGCCATGCTGGAGGCGAAGTTCCCGCCGCCCAGGCCCGCGGTGGCCGCGATGGCCAGGAACACCCAGTACGGCGTGGCGGGGTCGCTGACCGCGACGGCCAGCAGCGCCGCCGGGACGAGCAGGAGCAGCGCGCTCACCACCGTGAAGTTCCGGCCGCCGAACCTGGCCGGGCCGAAGGTGTAGGGGATGCGCAGCGCCGAGCCGACCAGGTTCGGCAGGGAGACGATCCAGAAGAGCTGGTCGGTGGAGAACTCGTAGGAGCCGAGCTTGACCGCCACGATGCTCCACACCGTCCAGACGGTGAAGCCGAGGTGCTCGGCGAAGACGGAGAAGAGCAGGTTCCGCCGGGCGACCCTCTTTCCGCTCTGCTCCCAGAAACCGGGGTCGTCGGGTCGCCATTCGGTGATCCAGCGCTTCGCCATCGTTCCTCCTTCTGCTCGGTTCTTCGGGGATCCGGTCCCGAAATGTAGGAGTGAGGCGTTACGCACATTCACGTTGTGTGATGGTGCACCGGTTACGTGTGGCTAACCGCTGAAATGTGCAATGCACACGTCGCACGTCCGCAACATTGCGGAAACATGGCCGGATTTCCAGGTTGGATTGGAAATCCGTGCCGCCGGGAATCGTAGGCACATCAGCCCGCCGCTTCGGGGAGTACGCGTGACCGTCCAGCCGATCCGCATGTTCAGCGACCCCGCACTACGGACCGTGACCGATCCGGTGACCACGTTCGACCGTGAGCTGCGTCGGCTCGTCAGGTCCCTCCAGCTGACCCTGCGGGCCGGCGCGGGCCGCGCGGGCCTGGCCGCCCCCCAGATCGGCGTCCCGCTCCGGGTCTTCGTCTACGAGCTCGACGGCCGCTCCGGCCACCTGGTCAATCCACGGCTGGAGCTGTCCGAACGGAAGGTCACGGCCGACGAGGCCTGCCTGTCCGCGCCCGGCCTGTGGTGGCCGCTGGAGCGCTCCTACATGGTGACCGCGCGGGGCCGCGACATGTTCGGCAAGCCCGTCACCGTCCGCGCCCTCGGCGTGCTCGCCCGGGTGCTCCAGCACGAGGCCGACCACCTCGACGGCGTGCTCTTCTCCGACCGCCTTCCCGAGGAGGATCGTGGCCGCTTCCTGCAAAATGTCCAGTTTTGAGTTATTTGTCATTATTTGACGAGATCTTGCGCCGCCCGCCCCTTCTCCGGGCGGCGCGACCCGCGATACGGCGCACGGTACGGAAATGGGGACGTGCGGCCTGCGGATATTTGCCAGCGACCCCGGCGTCCGGTAGCTTGAAGAGGTTGCCGTCGCAGTTTTCAGGTAGCTTGTCATCGCAAGTGTTTGAGAAGTCCGTCGACAGCGGACGTTCCAGCTTTCTCCGGATGGTCTCCGCGGATGCATGGTATGGTCCGCAGTGCAGCCCCGATGCGCCGACCTGGCGTTTCGGTGAGGCTCCCAATGAGGAGAAGTAGTTTTGTCTGAAGGCACCGTCAAGTGGTTCAACGCCGAAAAGGGCTTCGGATTCATCGCTCCGGACGACGGTAGCGCCGATGTTTTCGTGCACTACTCGGCCATCAACTCCAGCGGCTACCGCAGCCTGGAGGAGAACCAGCGGGTCAGCTTCGTCACGACCCAGGGCCAGAAGGGCCCGCAGGCTGATCAGGTTCAGCCTCTCTGACGTCGGTTAGCAGCTTCACCTGAGCCCGTACCGCTCCAGCGGTACGGGCTCAGTGCTTTCCGGGGCCGGGCCCCAGAGGCCTTCCGGGGCCGAGCCCTAGAGGCTTTCCGGGTCCGAGCCCTAGAGCCGGACTCCGAGCAGCGCGTCCGCGACGTCCCTGACGAGTGCGGGCGCCTGCGGGTCGGTGCCGCCCTGGGAGAGCGCCCGCTCGGCCCAGTCGTCGATGACGGCCAGCGCCCCGGGGGCGTCCAGGTCGTCGGAGATGCGGGCCCGGACGTCCGCCAGCACCGTGTCCGCCTCGGGCCCGGTCTCCAGGCCCGAGGCCGAGCGCCAGCGTGCCAGCCGTACCTCGGCGGAGGCCGACTGGTCGGCGGTCCACTCCCAGTCGTCGCGGTAGTGGTGCGCCAGCAGGGCCAGCCGGATGGCCATGGAGTCGCTCTCCTGGCGGAGCCGGGAGACGAAGACGAGGTTGCCCCGGGACTTGGACATCTTCTCGCCGTCCAGGGCGACCATGCCCGCGTGGACGTAGGCCCTGGCGAAGGGCCACTCCCCCGCCGCGACGTGGCCCTCGTGGGCGCCGCACTCGTGGTGCGGGAAGATCAGGTCGGAGCCGCCGCCCGCGACGTCGAATCCGGTGCCGAGGTTGGCCAGCGCGATCGCGGTGCACTCGATGTGCCAGCCGGGCCGCCCCTGACCGAACGGGGAGGGCCAGGACGGCTCCCCCGGGCGCTCGGCCCGCCACAGCAGCCAGTCGAGCGGGTGCTTCTTGCCGGTCCGCCCGGGGTCGCCGCCGCGCTCGCCGAACAGGGTGAGCATCAGCTCCTCGGGGTAGCCGGAGACCGCGCCGAACTTGGGGGCCGCGGCGACGTCGAAGTAGACGTCGCCGTCGAGTTCGTAGGTGGCGCCCTTGTCGCGCAGGTTCACGATCAGCTCGGCGACCTGGTCGATCGATTCGGTGACGCCGACGTACTCCCGGGGCGGGAGGATCCGCAGCGCCTCCATGTCGGTGCGGAACAGCTCGATCTCGCGCTCGGCGAGCTCCCGCCAGTCCTGACCGGTCTGCCCGGCGCGCTCCAGGAGCGGGTCGTCGACGTCGGTGGCGTTCTGGGTGTAGTGGACCTCGTGGCCGGCGTCCCGCCAGGCCCGGTTGGCCAGGTCGAAGGCGAGATAGGTGTTGGCATGGCCCAGATGGGTGGCGTCGTAGGGCGTGATGCCGCAGACGTACATCCGCGCGACGGGGCCCGGCTGTGTGGGGACGACCTCTCCGGCGGCGGTGTCGAACAGCCGCAGCGGAGCACCAGCACCAGGGAGCCGAGGAACCTTCGGCGCAGACCACGATCTCATGTAGTGAGCCTATCCAGGGGACGGACCGCCCCGATCACCCCGGGGCGGTGGATACGGGGCGTCCATCACAACCACCGGGACCGGTCCGCTCATTCCGGCAGGACCCGGCGGAACGCCCGGGGATCACCGGGATCACCGGGATCACCGGGATCACCGGGATCACCGGCGAAGTCGTAACGGATGCCGTCGGCGGCGAGGGCGAGCAGGGTGACCGAGAGCGAGGCGAAGACCCGGCCGTCGGGGAGCTCGCGCCTGATGATCATCGCGCGGGGGTCGCCGGGCGGCAGGCCCGCCCCGGTGGCCAGGACCGCCCACTCGCCCCAGGGGGCCTCCAGCGCGGCGGGTCGCCGGGCCCCGGCGAACCGGGGGCGGAAGAACGCGACGCGCTCGTTGTCCGCACCGCGCTCCCATCCGCTGTTGACGATCATGTGGGTCCGGCCGGGAGCTCCGTACCGTCCAGAGCGGCGCCGTCCCAGCTCCACAGGCGGGCGCCCGCGGCATCGGCCAGCACGAGGTGGAAGGGGTCGTAGCCCACCAGGTCCAGGTCCGCGGGGTCGCCCCCGGCCGCGACCAGCAGCGGCAGCTCGCCGCGGGAACGGCGGATCGGCTCGGGTGCGGGCGCGCCGTGGCCGTTGAGCAGCGCGCAGGCCCGCCCGGCTCCGGGGTCGACGGCCAGCCAGGTCCCGCCGGCGAGCAGATCCCTGCCGCCGACCAGCCCGGGCCAGTGCTCCGCCGGGGCGACCCAGGGACGGCCGGTGAACTCGTCCCGGACGCCGACGAGGATCAGGGGGATCTCGGCGCCGGGGTCGACGCTGACGACAACCGTGCACATGCCCGGCAGACTACGGCAGGTCCGACAGAGCGGGCAGAACGGCCGGTACGAACCGAGTTAGGACGAACCGAGTTAGGACGAGACGGGATGGGACGAGCTGACTCGGGACGAGACGGGGCGGGACGGGCCGCGGTGGGGATCCCGGCGGACCTCAGATCGGGGGCCTCAGATCGGGGGCCAGGGGATGGCGGGCCAGTCCTGGGAGGGGCGGGGGTGCAGACCGGTGTCCAGGAGCTTGCGGACCCGCGCCCAGGTGGCCTCCACCTCGGCGAGGGTGAGGAGCTCCCGGAGCCGTCGGCCCAGGCGCCCCCGCTCCAGCTCCCGCTCCAGGCGGGCCAGGACGTTCATCGCCTCCCGCGGCAGCGGCTTGCCGCGCCACTGCCAGAGCACGGTGCGGAGCTTGTCCTCGGCGGAGAAGCAGACCCCGTGGTCCACCCCGTGGACGTGCCCGTCGGCGAGCGGGAGCAGGTGCCCGCCCTTGCGGTCGGCGTTGTTGACGACGGCGTCGAACACGGCCATCCGCCGCAGGGCCGGCTGGCGGCTGCGGATCAGCGCCATCAGGTCGGCCTCGGGATCGGTGTCGACCCACAGCTGGCACATTCCGGGGCCGAAGGGCCCGTCCCGGTAGACCGTCGGGGGGACGATGCGCCAGCCGGTCGCGGCCGAGACCTCGAACGCGGCGACCTCGCGCGCGGCCAGGGTCCCGTCGGGGAAGTCCCAGAGAGGCCGTTCACCCCGCACCGGCTTGTAGACGCAGGCGGCGGCGAGGCCGCCCAGCCGGACCGAGCAGTAGAGCGTCATGTTCGTCGCCTCGACCAGCCGGCCGGCGACCTCGATGTGACCTTCGCGGAGCAGTCGCAGAGCGGCCTCGTCGTCCAGCCCCGTCGCGGGCGGCGCGCTCAGCGTGGGCTCGCTTTCGGCACTCATTCGCCTCCTTCACCGGATGCGGTTGCACTGCCTCGGTAACCGTTGAGCCGTACGCACACGTGCCCCTCCGCGTCGAGCGGCTGGGCGCACAGCGGGCAGGGCGGGCGGCCCGCGGCGACGAGGGCCATGGCTCGCCGGGTGAAGGCCCTGGCCGTGGCGGGGCTGATGCGGACCCGCAGCACGGCGGGCTCGTCGAGGAGGGACGGTTCGAACTCCTCGTCCTCCGCGACGACCTCCTGCGCCTCGATCACCACCTGGGACGCCTCGGGGTCCCAGGCGAGGGCCATCGTGCCGACCCGGAAGTCCTCGCTGATCGGCGTGTCGAGGGGGTCGTTGTCGGTCAGGGCCTCGGGGGCGACGGCCGGCACGTGGGCGGTGCCGCCGCTGCGGCGCAGCACCTCGTCGAGCAGTTCCTCGAGGCGATCGGCGAGCGCGGCCACCTGGAACTTCTCCAGTCCGACGGTGGTCAGTCGTCCCTGGCCGCGGGCCTGCAGGAAGAAGGCCCGCGAACCCGGCTGTCCCACCGCACCAGCCACGAACCTCTCAGGTGGGTCGTAGTCGAACACCGGCATAGCCCGACCTTACGTGGTCCCGGATCCGCCGCCGACTGCGGCATCGCTCCCGGTGGGATTTTCTCCCCCGTCTTCTTCCTCCGAACCCTCCCGGGGTCGCAATCCGGTCACATCTCCTCCCACGTCGTTGAGCCTGAGGACGAAGGGGCGCATGGGGGTGTAGCGAATCACGGTGAGGGAGGCGGGATCGGCCGCTATCCGCTGGAACTGGTCCAGATGCAGACCCATGGCGTCGGCCACGATGGACTTGATCACGTCGCCGTGGCTGCAGACGAGGTAGACGGCGCGGGGCCCCAGGCGGGCGTTCCACTCCCTGACCGCGGCCACCGCGCGGTACTGGACCGAGGGCAGGGACTCTCCCCCGGGGAAGGTCACCGCGCTCGGATGGGCCTGCACCACGGGCCAGAGCGGGTCCTCGGCGAGCTCGGAGAGCGGCCGGCCGGTCCAGTCGCCGTAACGGCACTCGCCGAAGCGCTCGTCGGTCAGCACCTGCGCGCCGCGACCGGCGGCGATCGCCTGCGCGGTCTCCTGGCAGCGCTCCAGCGGGCTGGAGACGATCGCGTCCAGTCCGAGGGGGGCCAGCCGGAGCGCCAGGGCCTCCGCCTGGGCCCGGCCGGCATCGCTGAGATGCACCTGCGGAGTCCACCCGGCCAGCACCGGGCCGGTGAGAGGGGTAAGGCCGTGTCTTGCCAGCAGCAGCGTCGTCACGGCTCCAAGTCTTGCAGCAGTCACTCCCTCGTTTTTACCCGTCCGGGCGGTAACCTGGCCGGATCATGGAGCAGCGCTATGTCGGCCGGAGCGGCCTGTCGGTGTCCCGGCTCGGGCTCGGGACGATGACATGGGGACGCGACACCGGCGCCGAGGACGCCGCGGCGCAGCTTCGCGCCTTCGCCGACGCCGGGGGCACCCTGATCGACACCGCCGACGTCTACACGGGCGGGGAGGCCGAACGGCTGCTCGGCCGGCTGATCCGCGACGCGGTGCCCCGCTCGGAACTGGTGCTCTCCACCAAGGCCGTGCTCACCCCCTCCGGACGGCGTCCGCGCGACGCCTCCCGGAGGCACCTGATCGCCGCCGTCGACGCCTCCCTCACCCGTCTGGGCGTCAACGAGGTCGATCTCTGGCAGCTGCACGCCTTCGACCCCGAGGTGCCCCTGGAGGAGACCCTGGCCGCGGTGGACGCCATCGTGTCCTCGGGCCGGGCGGCCTACGCCGGGGTGTGCGACTACACCGGCTGGCAGCTCGCCGCGGCCGCCGTCACCCAGCAGGCGGTCCCCTGCCGGACGCCGATCGTCGCCGCCCAGGTCGAATACTCCCTGCTGGCCAGGGAACCCGAGCGCGACCTGCTGCCCGCCGCCGAGCACGTCGGCGCCGGGGTGCTCGCCTGGTCCCCGCTGGGGCGCGGGGTGCTCACCGGCAAGTACCGCACGGGCATCCCCGCCGACTCCCGGGCGGCGACCCCGCACCTGGCCGACTTCGTCACGCCCTATCTGGACGAGCGGTGCCGCCGGGTCGTGGAGTCGGTGACGACCGCCGCCGAGGGGCTGGGCGTCTCCCCCCTGTCGGTGGCCCTGTCGTGGGTCCGCGACCAGCCGGGGGTGGCCGCGGCCATCGTCGGCGCCCGGACCTGCTCCCAGCTGGCCGGGGTGCTGGAGGCGGAGGACCTGACGCTCCCCGTGGAGATCAGGGAGGCCCTCGACGACGTGTCGGCGGACTGAGCCCCCGGTCCTCCGCGGCGCCCCACAGAACGAGAGTCTTTCTCGCATGTCACTAGTCGATACCGAATCGCAACTTTCCGCGGAAAAGCACGGCCTTCGCACAAAACTGTCATTCGCATGGCAGACGGGGTTCAGACAGGCGTCGGCGAGGCTCCGCCGCCGGCACACGAGGGGGGACGATGCGATCTGCGATCTCGGCCGGCGCGCTGGCGCTGGCGCTGGGCGGCGGGCTTCCCGTGGTCGCGGCCGCATCCGCAAGCGTCGCCAGGGCGCCGGACTGCCCCCAGGGCGGCGGACTGCTGGGCGGGGTCACGAGCGGCCTCTGCCAGACGGTGGACGGCGTCACCGACGCCGTGGACGGCTTGACCGGCTCCTCTCTGACGCCGGTGACCGGACGGCTCGACGTCACCGCCGAGAAGGTGCTCGAGCCCGTCGGCGAGCTCGCGCCGACGGAGCGACCACGAGCCGGTGGGGGCTCCTCCTCCAGCGCCCCGCCGGGCGGCTCCGGCGGGAAAGCGGACGAAGGGCTGCTGCCCGAGGTCCTCGGTGACGTCTGCCTTCCGCTGGTGGACTCCCCCGAGTGCGCGGCCCCCGCCGTGACGACCTCCGTACCGGACCGGACCGCACGGCCGGCCGCCCCCGCCTCTCCCGCCGAGAGCCGCAAGCCTGCCCCGCCTCGCAAGGAGGACGGCGGGGAGGGGGCGGGGGTCCCGTTCCGGTCGGTCTCCCCGCGTCCGCCGGAGACGCGGACGCACACCACGGAGGTGCACGACCCGGTGCTTCCCGAGCCGTTCGCCGTCGACGCCGAGGCGCCCCGGGTGGACCCCCTCTGGCCCGGGCCCCTGACCCAGGAGCTGCAGCAGCGGATGCCCGGGGAGCGGGCCGTCACGCCCACCCGCTCGTCCGACCCGCTGGGCACCGCCCTCACCGCGGTCCTGCTGGCCGCCGCGGTCCTCGCCGTCCGGCTGGTGCACGCCAGGCGGGCCGAGGAGGAGTCCATCCCGTTCGAGCCGTTCCGGGTGGGCCGGCACCGCGTGGCCTAGAGGCCGACGTCGCCTGGAGGCCACCCGGAGCCATCCGTACGGCCGCGCGGGGCGCCGGCCGTACGGACCCTCCGGGACGGCGGCTCCCGGGACCGGGAGACCGGCGGACTAGGCGCCGATCGCGTGCACCCCTCCGTCGACGTGCACGATCTCCCCGGTCGTGGCGGGGAACCAGTCCGACAGCAGCGCCAGGCACGCCTTGGCCGCGGGGACGGTGTCGGACAGGTCCCAGCCGAGCGGGGCCTTCTCCGGCCAGCTGTCCTCGAACTCCTTGAACCCCGGGATGCTCTTGGCCGCCATCGTGCGCAGCGGCCCGGCCGCCACCAGGTTCACCCGGATGCCGTGCTTGCCGAGGTCGCGGGCCAGGTAGCGGGAGCAGGACTCCAGCCCCGCCTTGGCGACGCCCATCCAGTCGTAGACCGGCCAGGCCTTGGTGGCGTCGAAGTCGAGGCCGACGACCGAGCTGCCCTGCTTCATCAGGGGCATGCAGGCGACCGCCAGCGACTTGAACGAGTAGGTGGAGATGTGGACGGCGGTCGCCACGTCCTCCCACGGGGTGTTCAGGAAGTTGCCGCCGAGGCAGCTCTGCGGGGCGAACCCGATGGAGTGGACCACGCCGTCGAGCCCGCCCACGTGCTCGCCCACCCGCTCGGCCAGCGAGTCGAGGTGCTCGGTGTTCTGCACGTCCAGCTCGATCACCGGCGGCGGCTCGGGGAGCCGCCGGGCGATGCGCTCGACCAGGCTGAGCCGGCCGAAACCGGTCAGCACGACGGTGGCGCCCTCCTCCTGGGCCAGCCTGGCCACGGAGAAGGCGATCGAGGCGTCGGTCAGGACGCCGGTGACCAGGATCCGCTTGCCGTCGAGGATTCCCATGAATACCGTCCTTTGTGAAGTGCTCCCGCGGACGAGTCCGGGGGCTCGCGTCCGGGTGCCCGGCGCGTCCGGCCGTTCCGGCTCTTGAGATGGTCGTGCGGAGGCCTCAGTGGCCCATGCCCAGGCCGCCGTCGACGGGGATCACGGCCCCGGTGATGTAGGCGGCGTCCTCGCCCGCCAGGAAGGCGACGACCTTGGCGATCTCCTCGGGCCTGGCCTGCCGCCCCAGCGGGATGTTCTTGCGGATCTGCTCCTGGTAGGACTCCTCCAGCGCGGCCGTCATGTCGGTCTCCACGAAGCCCGGGGCGACGACGTTCACGGTGATGCCGCGCGAGCCCAGCTCGCGGGCGGCCGACCGGGCGAACCCGATCATGCCGGCCTTGGAGGCGGCGTAGTTGGTCTGCCCGGCCGCGCCGAGCATCGCCACGACCGAGGAGATGAGCACGATCCTGCCGCGCTTGAGCCGCAGCATCCCGCGGGTGGCCCGCTTGGCCACGCGGTAGGCGCCGGTCAGGTTGGCGTCGATGACGTCGGTGAAGGTCTCCTCCTTCATCATCGGCAGGAGCGTGTCCTTGGTGATGCCCGCGTTGGCGACGAGCACCTCGACCGGGCCCTGCTCGGCCTCGACCTTCCCGAACGCCGCTTCGACATCGGCCATGCTGGTCACGTCGCACTGCACGCCGAACAACCCCTCGGGGGGCTCTCCGGAGCGGTAGGTGACGGCGACGGCGTCGCCGGCCCTGGCGAGTTCGCGGGCGATCGCGAGGCCGATGCCGCGATTGCCGCCGGTTACGAGAACAGATCGAGCCATGGAGCCGACGGTATCCGTTACTTGCCGGTAGACCGGTTATCCGTGTGGGACAAGATCGCAGGTCTAGGATCGTGGACATGCGCCAGATCGATCCCGACTTCCTCGCCCTGCCCATGAGGCGGATGGCGGACGCGGCCCTGCAGCGTGCCCGTGACCTCGGTGCCGAGCATGCCGACTTCCGGCTCGAACGCGTCCGCGCGGAGACCCTGCGTCTGTCGGACGCCCGCCTGGAGGGCTCCATCGACGCCGACGACCTCGGCTACGCCGTACGGGTCGTCAAGAACGGCACCTGGGGCTTCGCCTCCGGCATCGAGCTCACGCCCGAGGCCGCGGCCGCCGTGGCCGAGCAGGCCGTCGAGGTGGCCGTCGTCTCCGCCGCCGTCAACCGCGAGCCCATCGAGCTGGCCCCCGAGCCGGTCCACGCCGATGTCACCTGGGTGTCCGCCTACGACGTCGACCCGTTCGACGTGCCGTTGCGCGAGAAGGTGGAGCTGCTGGCCGACTGGTCGGGCGGCCTGCTGAAGGACCCGCGCGTGGACCACGTCCAGGCCTCGCTGATGCAGGTCAAGGAGCAGAAGTTCTACGCCGACACGGCGGGCACCTCCACCACCCAGCAGCGGGTGCGCCTGCACCCGGTGCTGGCCGCCATGAAGACCGGCGAGGGCCGGTTCGAGGAGATGCGCACCCTGGCCCCGCCCGTCGGCCGCGGCTACGAGTACCTCACCGGCACCGGCTGGGACTTCCCCGCCGAGCTCGCCGCCCTCCCCGAGCTGCTGGAGGAGAAGCTCAACGCCCCCTCCGTCGAGGCCGGCGTCTACGACCTGGTCATCGACCCGTCCAACCTGTGGCTGACCATCCACGAGTCGATCGGGCACGCCACCGAGCTGGACCGCGCGCTCGGCTACGAGGCCGCCTACGCCGGGACCAGCTTCGCCACCTTCGACCGGCTCGGCAGCCTGGTGTACGGCTCGCCGGCGATGAACGTGACCGGCGACCGCACGGCCGCGCACGGCCTGTCCACCATCGGCTACGACGACGAGGGCGTGGCCACCAGGGAGTTCGACATCGTCTCCGGCGGCGTCCTGGTCGGCTACCAGCTCGACCGGCGGATGGCGCGGATGAAGGACCTGGGCGCCTCCAACGGCTGCGCCTTCGCCGACTCCCCCGGGCACATGCCGATCCAGCGCATGGCCAACGTCTCGCTGCGGCCCGCGCCCGGCGGCCCCTCCACCGACGAGCTCATCGCGGGCGTCGAGCGGGGCGTCTACGTCGTCGGCGACAAGAGCTGGTCGATCGACATGCAGCGCTACAACTTCCAGTTCACCGGGCAGCGGTTCTACCGCATCGAGAACGGCCGGCTGGCCGGTCAGCTCCGCGACGTCGCCTACCAGGCCACGACGACCGACTTCTGGCGCTCGATGGAGGCCGTCGGCGGCGAGCAGACCTACGTGCTGGGCGGCGCGTTCAACTGCGGCAAGGGCCAGCCCGGCCAGGTCGCGCCGGTCAGCCACGGCTGCCCCTCGGCGCTCTTCCGGGGCGTCCGCGTCCTCAACACCGTGCAGGAAGGCGGGAAGTGATGACCTCCCAGACGAGCCCCCGGATGAGCCCCCAGGAGATGGTCGAGCGGGCCCTGGAGCTGTCGACGGCCGACGACACCGTCGTCATCGCCGACTCCGGCTCCAGCGCCAACCTGCGGTTCGCGGGCAACACCCTCACCACCAACGGCGTCTCCCGCTCCGCCCAGCTGACCGTGATCTCGATCGTCGGGCAGGGCGTGGGCGTGGTCTCGCGGGCGGCGGTCCGGCCCGAGGACCTCGCCGACCTCGTCGCCGCGGCCGACCGCGCCGCGGAGGACGCGCGCCCCTCCGAGGACGCCCGGCGCTGGTCGCGGGCACCGTCGTCCGCCGACTGGGACCGCCCCCGCCGCAGCCCACCACGATCGGTCGTGTTCG